>NZ_CP124537.1 GCF_029953595.1 Fuscovulum ytuae
GCCAAGGCCCGACGCTCCGGTCGCTAAAGGCTTTGCCGTTCCTGTCGGAATATGATCCAAGGTAATCGAGGTTAACGGTGAGACAGGGCAAAGGCCAAGCGGCCGGAAAGCCGGGAACGAGGAGGAGACATGGATCGTCAGACGATCCGTGGCAGGCGCCGAGGCATGACGACGGTCTTCCGATCGCGGGTGGGGACGGCATGAGGCAGCTCCTAGGCTTCCTGCATTCGCTTGGCCTTACGGCGCAGTTCCTACTGCTGGCGACGGTCCTTTACACGATCCTGGCCATCGGCACCGGTACGCTTCAGAATCGTATCATCTCGGAAAGGATGATCGAAGGATCGCTTGAGATAGAGCAAGCCCTCGCCCGAGGCGTGCTGTTGTCGGTGCTGGGTGAAGAACCAGTTCGCGAATATCTGCCCTCTGGCCTCCGCGAACGAGTACATGACGCTGTTATCACGCAGATAGATCCCAATTACATCAATCGGATTAAGATCTGGGGGATTGACGGCAGTCTGGTCTATTCCTCTTCCGGTCCGATCGAACATCTTGGCGAACTGGAACCTTCCGTGATGCGCGCGGCCAAAGGCGAGACGGTCATCTCACGAGCAGATGGCATTTCGCCCGAGAACGTCGATGACGTGACGCTGGGTTCCGTGGTCTATGAAGTCTATATGCCGCTGGTGAACCGGAATGGTGAGGTTATCGCAGTCGGCGAGATCTATTGCAGCGTCGAACTGCTTTTAAGCCGTATATCGCGGATGCTGGCTGATACCGATTATATCCGCCTTACATCACTTTTGATTGGGATCGCCGGTCTTGCCGTTCTGGTGGCCTTTGCCCAGCGGCGCATCAGTGCGCAAGAGCGTTCCATCGCAGACAGCCTGCGCAAGTCGGACGAGCTTGCCGAACGCAACCGCCAGCTATTCAACGAATCCGAGAGGCTGCGGACACAGGCCGCGCAGATCAGCGAGGCCGTTTTGAACCGGATAGGTTCCGAACTACATGATGGCCCGATCCAGCTGCTGAGCATTGCTGCGCTATATCGCAGCCAGCTTATGCATGCTGAGGTCGATCTGCCCTTGGCGCGCAAGGCAAGTGAATTGCTGGACACTGCGCTTGCAGACCTAAGGTCGATCTCGACCGGACTTGTTCTTCCGACGCTTGACGGGCTTGATCTGGCCGAGACATTACGGCTTGCGGTGCTGAACTTCAGAACTGAATGCGGGACGGAGGTTACCCTTGAACTTGACGATGCCGAAGTGACCCTTGATCCGGACACGCGGACTGCGATCTATCGCATCGTATCCGAGGCCTTGCACAATGCGCGTAAGCATGCCGAAGGACGCGGCGTTACCGTTCTATCCGAAGTGTCGGATGGCGTGCTGGATGTGACAGTATCAGACAAGGGACCCGGTATCCGAACAGAGGCAAAGGAAGCGCGTCCTTCAGGGCATGTTTCCTTGGGCCTTGCAGGGATGCGCAACCGCGCGAAAAGCATCGGAGCACGGCTTGACGTGACCAGCCGACCGGGGCGTGGGACGCAAGTGCGGCTTTCTATGGACCTTGAAACGGCGGCAGATCATTGGCACGCCGCAGCCATCCCGACATCGGATCGTGGGGCATCTCCTGCTGCGCCGACACAGCAGGCCGAAACCTATACCCTGCGCAACGAAACATCCTGATCCTTACGGACCAATATGCGGTCTTAGAAACGCCCAGCAAGCCGCGCGTGCGTTTTCTTCTGACAACAAGGCAGGTTCCACACAGCGCTGCACACCGAAACCGTCGATTAGGCAGATAAAGGCAGTCGCCACAGTTTCAGCATCGATGTGGCGCCCATTTCTTTTGGCAGCATCTGACAAAGCTTTCATGATGGATGTTCTGTAGTCGTCGTAAAGTTCGCGATGCGCCGCACGCAAGACCGGGTTATTTGCAATCTCGCCCCATAAGGTCAGCCAGATATTCATCACCTCACGATCAAACAGCGGTGGAGAGACGAGGGCATCAACCATTGCTTCGATACGCGAAAGGCCAGGACGAGGGGTCTCCATCACCGTCAACCAATCGCGATACATGCGTGAGTAGACCGCCACCAGCAACCCGTCCATGGAACCGTAATGATGTGTGATCAAGCCACGAGAAACGCTGGCCTCGGCGACCACCTTATCCACTGTAAACTCGCGGATACCACCGCGCGCGATGCAGGCACAGGCAGCATCTTCCAACAAGGCGCGCCGCTCTGCGGGAGAGAGGCGCGCCTTCCGCTTTTGAGTTTCGGCCAATCCTTGGCTCTCCTTTCCGCGATGCGGCCTTACGATCAGGCCCGGCGGAAGGCTACTGGGTCAGGGTGTCCATCGGCAAGAATGACAGGCACCAATTCCGCATCATGGATGGCGAGGTAAGGTTCAAAGCAGATAAAAACGAATCCACCAGATTCTTCCATCAAGTCTTCCATGCGGTTGAACATCGCACGGCGTTTGTCGCTGTCCTGCTCCGTCATGGAGGCCTGATAGAGTTCCTCATATTCAGCACTATCGAAGAAGGACCAGTTATAGACGCCGATCTGATCAGGCCGGAACCAGACAAGGTTTTCGGTCGGGTCAATCCCGCCCGCAAAGTTCATCAGGACGAGTTCGATGGATTTATAATCTTCTCCCACCGTCTTGTCGCCAAGCGCCCAATAGGCTGCCTCTTCGGTCGGCTGGATGTTCACGGTTATTCCTGCCTCAGCCAGATTGGCCTGAATGATCTGGGCGATGGTTTGGCTTGTGCCATCGGTGAGCGCATAGAGGTTCAATTCAAGCCCTTCGGCCCCCGCTTCGGCAAGCAGCGCCTTGGCCTTTTCAACATCGCGCCCTGCGATCAGGTTCGAGGCGCGGGCAAAGCCTGATGTCGGGGGCACAACGCCCGTGGACCGCATCACCAGCCCGTCATAAGCCCCCGCCAGAACGGCCTCGCCATCATAGGCATATTGAATAGCCTGACGCACACGAATGTCCTTAAGCGGTTCGGCATTCATATTGATCGTCAACCAGGCATAGCGGGTAGAGGCGGCTTCGATCAGAGTGGCGCCGTCGGGCATGGCACCCTTCAGCTGTGCCGCCGCGCTTACGGCCACGCGTGTGAAATCGAAGGCATCCGCCTCATAGGCCAGTTGCGCCGCCTGATCGTCGGTGACGATGTAGAATTCCACCTTGGCGAAGGCAGGCTTCTCACCCGTCCAAGCCGGGTTGGACACCAAGGTGACTTTCTGGTTCTGTTCCCAGCTCTCCATCAAATAAGGCCCGCATTGGGCCGGGATTTCGGTAGTGTATCCGCCCCCTGCTGCCTCAACTGCCTTTTGGCAGACGATATGGCCGCCGTAATAGGGTAGTGCGATCACCATGAACGGGGCGAAAGCTTCGGTCAGATGGATGATGCCATTCCGGTCATCGATAACCTCTACTTCCTTCAGCTTTTCGAACTGATAGGCCCAAGCGCTTTCGGATCCGGCGATGCGTTCGAAAGAGTATTTAACATCGGCAGCCGTCACCGGGCCAAAATCGCCTGTCCATGTCAGCCCCTCACGCAGAGTGAATGCCAGTCGCGTGCCATCCAGCCATTCGATCTTTTCCGCAGCCCAAGGACGCACAGGGTTGCCCTCGCGCATGTCGCCAAGGCGAACCAGTGTCACATTGGTGCAGCGTGGTATGATGTCATCCAATTCCCCAATGATCCCGAAAGGGTCAAGTACCTGAAAATCGGCGCCAACGCGCAGGCGAAGCGTATCGCCCTCGGCCGCCCATGCAAAGCGCGGCAAAGTGGCGGCAGCGGCAAGGCCAGCGCCTGCAGCCTTTAGAAAACCACGTCTATCGGTGTTCCACAGCATGTCTCACTCCCGGTTGGTTTTGTTGTTGGTCGACGAAATGACAGCGCGCTTGACGCCCTGTGCCGATGGCTGCAAGTGCGGGCGCGGTATGGCGACAAAGATCGCGCGCCATGGGGCATCTGGTATGGAACTCACACCCAGATGGGCGGCGCAGGATTGACGGCACCTCGCCCCGAATGGCGAGGTCCATCCGTCTTTGCCGGGGATCAGGTCGTGGTTCGGCGGCGATCAGGCTTGCCGTGTAGGGATGTGCTGGAGTGGCAAAGACCTGCGCTGTTGGACCTTCTTCTACGACGCGGCCAAGATATAAAACGACCACCCTATCTGCGACATGGCGCACAAGGGCGAGGTTGTGGGTGATGATAAGGTAAGCCAACCCCATCTCAGCCCTCAGATCGGACATAAGGTTCAGGACTTCGGCCTGGACGGACACGTCAAGGCCAGCCGTGGGTTCATCCGCGATGACCAAGCGCGGCCCAAGCGCAAGAGCGCGCGCCACACCCACCCGCCGCGCCTGACCACCAGAAAGCTCATGCGGATAGCGCGCGGCGATGGCAGGTGGCAGGCCGACCTTTGCCAAAAGGTCGCGTGCTACATGTTCTGGATCAGGAAGCGGCTGGCCATGAATGCGGAAAGGTTCTGTCACCAAATAGCCAACTGTAAGTCTAGGAGACAGAGAGGCAGTGGCATCCTGAAACATCATCGCCGCATCGCGCCGAAGACGGGCAAGGCCTGCGGGGTCAGCGACACTCTGCCCATCGAAGATAACCGAACCTCTGGTTACGGCCTGCAATCCCATCACGGCACGGGCAAGCGTTGTCTTGCCGGACCCACTTTCGCCCACCAAAGCCACGCTTTCCCCTTTGGCGACGGTTAGGCTGACGTCTAGAAGAATCGGCAATCGCGTACGGGTCATAAACCCGCCCAAAGGTAGATCCACTGAAATATTGCGCAGTTCCAGCACCCCGGTCATGCCTCGCTCCTGTGGCAGAGAACCGAGCGCCCTGCTGCCTGATGGCGGGGCACGGGGTCCGCGCAGATGGGATCGGCAAAGGTGCAGCGTGCGGCAAACGCGCAACCCGGGGGCAGCGCCGAAAGGTCAGGGACGCGCCCACCAATGGTGGGAAGATGGCCAGCCCCCGGCTGCACCACCGCCGGATCGCAGGACAGAAGCGCGCGGGTATAAGGATGCCGTGGGTCGTGAAACAGGGCATCAACGGATGCCTCTTCCACCACTTCGCCCGCATACATCACAGCGACACGGTCACATAGTTCGGCAATAACACCCAGATGGTGCGTCACGATGACGATGGCACCGGAAAAACCTGCGCGAAGGTCGCGCAAAAGATGGATGATCTGCGCCTCCATCGTCACATCCAGTGCGGTGGTCGGTTCATCCGCAATCAGCACGTCGGGTTTCATCAGAAGGGCGGCGGCAATGGCCACTCTTTGCCGCATCCCGCCGGAGAGTTCATGCGGATAGCGGCCAAGGCAGCGTTCAGGATCAGGGATACCCACCCGCTTCAGCATCTCAACGATTTCGGATCGGCTGTGGCGGGATGCATCATGCGCGCCGATAAAATCCGAAAGCTGCCGCCCGATGGTCAGCACGGGGTTGAACGCGGTCATCGGATCCTGAAACACCATCGCAATAGATTGGCCGCGAAGCCGACGCTGCTGGTCCGGAGGTAGGCGCAAAATATCGGCACCGTTCAGGCGAATTGTACCGTCGTCCACGCTTGCCCCTGCAGGCAGCAATCCGATCATCGCGGCAGCGAGCGTGGACTTTCCGCAGCCGCTTTCCCCCATGATCCCGAGCACCTCGCCACTGTGGACGCCTAGCGACACATCCCGAACCGCCCGTAGCTTTCCGCCGGGGATGCGATAGCTGACCGAAAGGTTTTCGACGGAAAGCACGGTCATCCCCACCGCCTTCCAGCGCCGCGCGGGTCGAGTACATCGCGCAAACCTTCGCCCAAAAAGGTGAAGCCAAGGGTTGCCAGAACCAATGGGATGCCTGCCATGACAACCACATAGGGCGCTTGCCGAAGGGCGTTATAGCCTTCCGACAGGATATTTCCCCAAGAAGGCGAGGGCGGCTTTACGCCAAGGTTGAGATAGCTAAGCCCAGCCTCCAGCATGATTACGACAGGAATATCCATGCAGATCAGAATAACCAGCGGGCCAACGACGTTCGGAAGGAGGTGACGAAAAATGATCCGGCCCGTCCCCGCCCCCATCGCCTTTTCAGCCAGAATGTAGTCCGCCCCGGCCAGAGTAAGGGTCTGTGTACGGATCAATCGCGCATAGGCCGGAAAGGAAACCAGCACGATCACAAGGATTAGTGTCGTCGTGCCGGGGCCGAGGACAGTGATTACGGCCAAGGCGAAAAAAATCATGGGCAGGGACGACATGCTGTCAAAGATCAGGACAAGGATGCTGTCCAACCAGCGCGGCCCATAGCCCGCGATCAGACCCAGCACCAACCCGATTGCCCCCGCTATTCCAACGGAGGTTATGGCGATGCCAAGAGCCAGACGCGCGCCCCAAATGATGCGGGACAAGAGATCCCGGCCCAGATGATCCGTCCCCGCCCAATGCGCCGCGGACGGCGGTTGAAACTTCGCCTTAACGTCTAAAGCGATCGGATCATAGGGCGCGATCCAAGGGGCAAACAGCGCCATCAGAAGGAAGGCCGTGACCAGCGCCAACCCGGCCAAGCCCATAGGATCGGAAAGAAGCGCGCGACCGATACTGCGCCGGGCCGCAGGGGATGCATCAGCTACGGAGGACATCGCGCACCCTCGGATCAAGCCTTGCTATCAAAAGATCAGCAGTCGTGACGACCAACAGGTAGAAGCCAGTCATGAAAAGCACGGTTCCCATCACCACCGGGTAGTTCCGTTTTTCCACCGCCCCAGTGATCAATGTGCCGATACCGGGGCGCGAAAAGACGCTTTCCACAAAGACCGCACTCGACAAGATCGACCCGAAGCCCACGGCAAGAATGGATATCGTCGGAACGATCGCCACCGGCAACGCGTGGCGAAAGACGATATCCCGTTCGCGCATCCCAAAGGCACGGGCAGTTCGGATATGCGGCGCCTCCATCACCTCAAGCATCGAGGCGCGGATAAGGCGGGCAAGGTAGCCGACCCAGCCGATACCAACCGCGAATGCGGGCAGGATAAGCGCGCGGATCTGGCTTGCCAGATCGCCCTTCTCACCCGCCCCAATGGCAGGCAACCAGTTCAGCCAGACGGCAAAAACGATCAGGGCGTAAATCGCCACCACAAAGGACGGGACAGAGATGACGCTGACCGATAGGACGCCCAGCAGCCGGTCGACCCAACTGTCGCGCCAGACCACAGCAGCGCAGCCCAGAAGGATGCCTATGCCCAATGCCCAACCCAATGCCACAATGCCAAGGATGAGGGTGTTGGGAAAGACTTCCAAAATCTGATCCAGCACTGGACGTTTCGACCAGACATCGATGCCCAAATCACCCCGCAGCACGTTGCCAAAGAAGTAGAAAATCTGCGTCAGGATCGGTTGATCCAGCCCCATCCGTTCGCGCAGCGCCTCTTTCAATTCCGGGGTCGCGCGCGGGCCTAGCGCAAGCGATGCCGGATCACCCGGCACCAGGAAGACCATGCCATACATGGCCGTCATGACCACGATCAGGATAAGGACGGACAGCCCTAATCGCCGGATCGCATAGGCCAGCATTAGCGTCTTCTCCGCCTGCTACATGTGGTCACGCGCTATCCTTTCCTTCCACTCGCGGAAAAAAACTTCTGTCCCATTTTCGGTGATGCGAAGGCACATGTTGATGATGAAATCGGTGGCATCGCAGGTCAGGCTGCCTTCGCTTTCATGGCGGATTGTGCTGTCTGGTCGGGTGATTTCGACCGAGTATCGCGTTTCGCATGTCGCGCTGAGGGGATCTCCATCGGTGATGCGATAGCGGACAAGACCGGTTCCGCGATGGGTCTGGCCTATCGCTGGCATTTCCGTCGCGTAGGTCCAGCGGGGGAAATCGACAACGGATTCACCCGTCAGCAGATCACGATGGATACTGCGGCGGATCACGGGATGGGAGGGATCGATCGCCAAATCATGTTGGGGGTCGCTATCCGCCTGTTCGGCCCGAGGGAATGGACGCAAAGTAGCATCCTCTGGGCGGGGGGGACGGATGGGCAGAACAAGCGCACTGACGCCTTTATGAACCGTCACTTTGGCCAACTCTGGTGAAGGCCATGCGATGGGCCAATAGGCCGTGGAAATCGATACTGCGATGCGGTGGCCCGCCGGGAAGCGGTGGCCGATATCATCAAGGTCCACTGTGGCAGTCGTTACCTCTCCGGGGATTAGGGCCTGCGGATTGCCATGACCGAAGCGGTGACAAAGGTTCAGATGCCCAATCGCAACGCGGGTTGATGCCCCACTCGGTGCCACGTCATTGACCCGGACCGACACAAGGGCCTGTGGCTTGTCGCAGGAAAAGGTAAGGTGAAGCTGCGGCGCACCGAGTATGTCCGTATCTTCAAGCAACGGATCGGTCACGAAAACAAGCGATCCACCGTCATCTTCACGCTGATCGGGGGCCCATTCGGCATCGTCACCATAGCGTCCCACCTCGCCCGCCGCGAGCCCGACCCAGAGGGGCGAGCAGATGGGGGCGACCCCCTGCCCTGCTGCGCCAAGACGGTTGTTGTCACCCAGTGGCATCCTTTTCTGTTCGATCCGGGGCGAGGGCCATTGATCCTCTGACACCCAACGGCCGGGACGTTCAGTATAGCATGTCTTGGGCGGCACAGAGTCCTGTACCCATGCGCGTAATAGGGGTTCGTCCATGATCCCCGTCTCGCGTCCTTTCAACCAATGGTCGCACCAGCGCAGCACCTCTTGCAGCCAGCCGATAGCAGGTTCCACTGTCACATCATGCGGGTAGGAATGCGCCCAAGGCCCGATCAATCCGCGCCGAGGGACAGAGAGACCCGCCAAAAGGCGCGGTACGGATTCGGAGTAGTTATCGGCCCAACCCGAAACGGCGTAGACAGGAACGGTGATCCGGCTGAAATCTTCGCAAACCGATCCTTGCTGCCAATACGCATCGCGCGATTGATGCTGCAACCATGTCAGAATCCACGGCTCGTTCGCCTGCATCCGGGCCAGCCACATGTCGCGCCACTGATCCCCTACGATCGCAGGGTCAGGCGGAAGATCCTGATGGGCGAACATGGTGGAGGACCAGTCAAAATTGTCTTTCGACAAGCAACCGCCAACCCAGTGAATATCTGTGACATAGCGGTCGTCGGTCGACCCAACGGTGATGATGGTCTTCAGCGCGGGCGGCTGGCGGGCCGCGATTTGCAAGCCGTTGAACCCGCCCCAGCTTATGCCGATCATCGCCACTTGGCCATCGCACCAATCTTGCCGTGACAGCCAGTCGATGGCAGCGACCCCATCTTCTTGTTCCTGAACCGTATATTCGTCGTCGATGATGCCTTCACTGTCGCCTGTTCCACGAATGTCCAACCGAAGGCAGGCATAGCCGTGCCGCGCTAGATAGCGGTGCATCTTTTCGTCCCGGGCGCGTGTCCCGTCACGCTTGCGATAAGGCAGGTATTCAAGGATCAGCGGCACCCGCCCTGCCCCTTCTGGCAGCCAAAGCCGCCCGGCAAGACGGACACCATCAGGCATGGGAACCCAGATGTTTTCGATCTCCCTCAAACCAAAGGGAAATTCGGTTCTGACGACTGCGCCCCTGCCCTTCGCCATCAGTTCATCGGTGCCCCGCCTTCGGCCTTGCGCCGTGCGACATAGGCAGAAAGCGCCTCGTCTATACCCGGATCAAGGGGTGGATCTTCGGCCTGTGCCAGTAGTTCTTTCCAGACCCTATTGGCGCGCGCTGCAGCATCGATCCCGCCGCGCTGCAGCCACGTCGGATAGTTGTCCCAGTTCGACAGCATAGGCGCGTGGAATGCGTGTTCATAGCGTTCCATCGTATGGGCGGTGCCAAAGAAATGCCCACCTGCGCCTGCCTCCCGGATAGCGTCCAAGGCAAGATCCGCTGCTGTGGTTGCCAAGGGCTCGGACCAAGCATCCATCATCTGCAACATCTCGGCATCAAGAATAAGCTTTTCGAAACTTGCCGTCAGGCCGCCATGCAGCCAGCCCGCCGCATGTTCCAGAAGATGCGCCCCCCCAGTCAGCGCGCCCCAAAGCGCCATCTGCGATTCATAGGCTGCTTGTGCATCCACGGCATTCGCGGCGGTTACGTTGGATGATCGGAACGGCACGCCAATATGGCGGGCAAGTTGGCCGGAGGCTTGCGCCGCCTTGGCATATTCGGGCGTCCCAAAGGCAGGCGAACCCGATCGCATATCCACGTTGGAGGTAAATCCGCCATACATGACCGGGACACCGGGACGCACGATCTGTGTCAGCACGATACCGGCCATCGCCTCGGCATGTTGTAGGACCAAGGCCCCCGCGAGGGTGACAGGCGCCATAGCCCCGGCCAGCGTAAAGGGAGTGATGACGTTGACCTGCCCGTATTCGGCCAGCGCGATCAGGCCTTCGGCCATGGGTATATCAAGTTGCAGGGGGGAATTGGTGTTGATGATGCCCAGCAGCACCGGCCGATCCCGCAACCCTTCCGGCGCGACACCCAGCATGATCGCCGCCATCTCGATTCCGTCCATGGTGCGGGCATGGCCAAGTGTTTGGGTCTGCCAGCTTTTGTCCAGATGGCGGATCTGGGCATGGTAGATATCAAGGTGGCGCGTGCTTGCAGGCAGGTCGAGCGGTTCGAAGGGGCCGCCACCTTCCTGATGGATCACGTTTAGGCCCTGCACCAAACGCAGGAAATCGCACATCTCGGCAAAGGTGCCGTCACGACGGCCCTTATCGTTGCACATCACATAGGCCGGACCGCCAACCGAGGCATAAACACAAACTGCACCGCCGATCCGCAAGGATTTTGCGGGATTTCGTGCACCCAGGGTGAAACTGTCAGGGATGGTTTTCAGGCGTTCCTCAACCAATCCGGGGTCGAGACGGACGGTATCGCCTTCTACCCGCGCGCCAGCCTTGGCAAAGAGGTCGCGCGCCGGGGGGTGCAGGACACGCATCCCCTGTTGTGCCAGCACGTCAAGGGCAGCATGGTGAATCGCCTCCACCTGGTCGTCCGAGATCACGCACAGCCAAGGAGTCCGCCGGTCAATCTGACCAAAAGGCCGCTGCGGCACCCCGCCCGAGGAGCGGCCAGCCTGCCGACGGCGCCCCTCAATCCGTGTCATTCGGTGGCCTCCGGCAGGTGAAAGTCGCGGGGCGCAAAGGGGGCATCACGACGGGGTTGGGTTTGTGCCAATGGCAGGCCGAGTTCACGGGCCGTCTTGTGTCCCTGATAGACGGCGTGAACGATGGCTCCCGGCGCATTGGCATCGCCCGTCAGGTGAAGTGAACCGGGTTTGGCATCGCCCGAAATGCTGTCATACAAGGCGCTGCCACCCTGCCGGTACCCCACGATGACAAGGGAACGGGCCGCGATGCGGCGGTCTTCGCCGCTGAATATCTGCGACAGAAGAAGGGTTTCACCGTCAAAGCCTGTGACCACCTCTGAGGTGCGCAGGGCGATGTTTTTCTTGGCGAAAGACTGGTGGACGAGGGGCTGTTCGTTGGTCATGAAGCCCCAAGCGGCGGCTGTGTCCGCGGTGGTGATATAAGTCACCACCCTGCCCTGCCCTGCCAGATGTTCGGCAATCGCTGATCCCAGATAGTAGTTGTCATAGTCAAACACCGCGACGGGGCCTTCGGGAACAAGCCCGGCTGCGATGTCGTCCGGCGTGTATACGCGGGGTGCATCAATCGGACCCGAAGGCAGCTCATTCGCCCCGCAGAGATACGGTAGCCAGCGCGCGCCAGTTGCGATGACTGTGTGATCAGCCCCGAAGTCGCGCACATCCTGCGCCGAAAGATCGCTTTCAGGATAGAGCGTCACGTTCGGCATCTTTTGCAACTGGCCCATGCGGTAGTCGACCACGCGGTGCCATTGGTTCAAGCCCGGCAGTCGGCTTTCCCAGCGCAGGCGACCGCCGAAGTCGCGCGCCTTGTCGGCCAGCGCCACATCATGGCCCCGCCGGGCCAAGGTCAGCGCCGCCTCAAGCCCTGCGGGCCCGGCACCGACCACAAGAACCTGACCCTTGCCGTCGCGACGCACGATTTCGGGATGCCAGCCGCGCCGCCATTCTTCGCCCGCGGTGGGGTTTTGGGTGCAGCGGACCCAGACACCGTCATGCCAGCTTGAGATGCAGAGATTGCAGCCTATGCATTCGCGGATGTCCTCCACCCGGCCTTCTTCGATTTTCTTGGGAAGGAACGGGTCGGCGATGGAGGGTCGTGCGCCGCCGATCAGATCGAGCACCCCCCGTTTGACCATCGACACCATCGTGTCAGGGCTGGTGAACCGCCCTACGCCCACGACGGGCTTGTCGGTGATCGTCTTGAGGAAATCGACCACGGGTTCATGGCTGCCCTCGGGTGTGTAGCGGCTGGCGGCGCAGTCGGTGGCGGAATAGTCCATCTTTACGTCGAACAGATCGGGCGCGTCCTTAAGATGGCCGATCACCTCATGCGCCTCGGACGGGGCGATATCAGAGGGGCGCGCGCGGAGTTCCTGCATCGAGATCCGCAAGGCAACAGCGCAGCGGCCATGCGTCGCTTCGCGCACGGCGTCAATCAACTGTTCGACCAGACGCACGCGGTTGCGGACTGACCCACCATAGTCATCCGTGCGGTGATTGTAGTCGGACAGCAGGAATTGATACGGCAAATATCCCATGCCCGCATAGACATACAGGATGTCAAACCCCGCGCGTTCAGCCATAACGGCCGCTTCGGCGTGCCAGCGGATCAGGTCGCGGATATCCTGTGCATCCATCACCTTTGGCCGGGCTGAGGACATGAAACCCACATGTGTGGCCATCCACGGTATTCCCGACGGGGAAAGGGGTGCGTGGCGGGTGGTGCGGTTCACGGCGGCCGCGCCACCATGCCAGAGTTCGATGGCGGCCAGTGCGCCATGACGATGAGCGGCCTCTGTCATCAGTGCGTGGGATCGCAAGTCCGCCTCATCCCAAAGCGTGGCACAGGGGAAAGGGCTGTCATCTGATGTGGGGTGGATGGAACAGGCCCCAGTGGACACGACTGCCCAGCCACCCTCGGCCTTTGTTTCGCGGAAAGCCGCGCGAACATGTGGCGCGGCGTTCGTCATGCCAGAAGCGTGCGGGACCTGAAAAAAACGATTTCGTACGACCTTTGGGCCGATTTTCACTGGTTGGAACAGGATATCAAAGCGCGGGTCGCGGGGCATTCTGCCCTCCTGTGTCGATTCCTTACTGAACGACCGTATAGTATCAGCGTGCTGCCTTCTGGCAACATAATCCTTACCAGGCTTACTCGGCGCTAACTTTGACGATGCGGATGGACCCGTCCTGTTGTCGCGCTGCGGCGAGGAGGCGGATGAGATGATGGGTGGTTACATAGGCCGCGTGAAAGCGGGATGGAGCGGCGAGTTCGAGGCAGCCGCCCGCGAAACCGACCTGCGCCAATTGCCGAAACCACATGTTGAAGGCTGCGGGATCTTCGGCTGCAAGGCGGGATTGAATGCGTTCCCAGACGGTTGCATCTTCGGGGAGGGTGGCAGGAGCATTACCAGGAAATGCCACGACATTAGGGGCAGGTTGGTCGCTGACCGACTGGGGACCCGCCATTCTGTCCACAAAATCAGGGCCGACGGCATCCCAGTCGGGCCGGGTGCTGGCAAGGATTGCACCAAGGTCTAGCCCATGGATCGCCACCCTTCCCCGGACCGCGGCGCGCTTTTGCACAAGCCAGCCAAGCGCGCGAAGCTTTGCCATTTCGCGCTTCACGGTGCGTTCGTCCACAGACCACAGGGCTGCGAGTTCGCGTTGGCCGATCGAAAGCTCATCTGTCTGCCAGTTGTAGCGGGCGACTATGGCTGTGATGAAGCGCAGCACGAGGCGTTGAAAATGCTTGTCCCCACGGCAAGCATGAACGCCAAGCGCGGTGATCAGATCGTATTTGCGAGAGGCCGCCTGTCTGCCGACAGGCCGGACGATCTGCATCCCTGTTGCTCCTGTTTCGCCGGGATCATCTGCCCCGGTTATTCCTCTGCCCAGCCTGCAACCCGTTTCCCGGTGTTCTTTCGGACTGTGGGCTGATTTGCGTCCTGTTTGTCGATTCTGTCAAGCGAAAGCGCAAAAGCCGGGGCTTTCGCCCAACCTCGGATCGAAAGAATCAGGTACAATTGGTAATGGGGGACGGTGAGAGTGTCACCCCATCCAGCAAAGATGTCACCCCAATTGGCGGTAGGGGCATTTGTCTGTCCCCCCAATATGAGGTGGGTTCAGACGGTGTTTGCGGCCCTTTCCGCCGAATCGGTCTGATCCTCTTTATCCTTTGGCTTGCAGGGGGTTCAGCTCCTTGCCCTGTCGCAGACGCCGTTTCGTGAAAGGAGGATAATCACGTTTGCGCAGAACGCAAATTCAACGTAATTTCGTGATTGGCAGGAATTAACAATGAGGCGCCCATGTTCACCCATCGCGATTTGCAGGAGTTGCGTGACACATCGTTGAAGATGCAGGGCTGGATCAGGAAGCAGACCTTTTCCCCGCAGATGGAAAAGACGCTGCGGCGGTTTTCCAGTTGGGAAGTGTCGGAACTGATCTTGAAGGTGAACCAGTCCACTTTTCGGGGGCGTCTGGCGACCGACCCCTCTCTCCCTGACGGCGAGGTGGAGGAGGATGGGCGGCAGCGATGGTTCAGTCTGGACGAAATCAACGAGATGCGACGGAAGATGAAGGTCAACCGCAAGCCGATGACGCCGCATCGTCCGGCAGGGAAACGTGCGATCCGGGTGGCAGTGGCCAATTTCAAAGGCGGTGCCGGAAAGTCGACGGTGGCGCTGCATTTCGCCCATGCGGCGGCGTTGGACGGGTATCGCGTGCTGTGCGTGGATTTCGACCCGCAGGCAACGTTGAGCCATTCGATGGGTCTTTCCGATGTGAATGAGGAGCATACCGTTTGGGGGATCATGGCGCGCGATCTGGTGCGCGAGACGGAACGGATGAACCGCGCCGCCCAAGGCGCGGAAAGCGGGACCGCCCTGCCCCGCCGCAAGCTGCCCGCCAGCATCACCGACATGGGGCTTGGCGATCTGCGGGCCACCGATTTCATCAAACCGACCTGCTGGAGTACGATCGACCTTGTGCCGTCCTGTGCCAATGCGGCCTTCGTGGAATTCGCGAGCGCGCAATATCGGCACATGAATCCCGACTGGTCGTTCTTTGCCGCCGTGTCGCGGTGGTTGGATCAGTTGCCAGATGATGCCTATGACATGATCATCTTCGATTGCCCGCCCGCCATTGGGTATCAGTCGATGAATGCGGTCTTTGCGGCGGATGTTTTGTATATCCCGTCTGGCCCCGGCTATTGGGAATATGACAGCACGACATCCTTTATCGGCCAGTTGGCCGAGGCCTTGGAGGATCTTTCGGCTGGGTTCGAAGGCCATTTCCCCGCGGGGAAGATGCCGTTGCCCAAGGCGTTTCTGGATATCCGGTTCCTATTGACGCGATATGAGCCGGGGAATGATCTCCACCGGGCAATGTATGATGCGTTCCGCAAGGTGTTTGGAGATCGGGTCACGGCGAACCCGATCGAACATACGCGGGCGGTGGAGCAGTCGGGGCGGTTCCTCGCCTCGATCTACGAGATCGATTATCGCGACATGACGCGTGAGACGTGGCGGCGTGCGCGGACAACATTCGACAAGGCCTATGAGGAATTTCGCGGCAATGTCTGTGCCGCATGGGACCGGCTGGAGGAACGCGCATGACGAAGAAGCGGCGGATGTTCGATATAGACCTGCCCGAAGACGACACGCCTGCGCCGGAGGTGAAGTCGATTGGTGAGGGGCTTCGGCGCGGGCCGATGGCCACAGCGATTGGCGAAAATGCCGAGTCGCTGCGTCGGCGGCAGGAAGCAGAGAGCGCGATCCGGGCAGAGAATGACGCCTTGGCGCATGAATTTGTTCGGCTGAAGAAGCTGGGTCTGGTGGTGGATATGATCCCGCTGGAACAGGTGCAGGCGAGCAAGCTGATCCGAGATCGGTCGCGGAGGTTGGATGGCGATCTTGCGGATTTGAAGGCGTCAATCCGCGCGGTGGGCCTGTCGAACCCGATCCGGGTCGAGCAGGTGGGCGAGGGGCGGTACGAGCTGGTGCAAGGCTGGCGGCGGCTGTCGGCCTATCGCGAATTGCTGGAAGAAACGGGGGATGAGGCCTATGCCCGCATCCCTGCCGGCCTGATGGCGAAGGGCGAGACGCTGGACAGTCTCTATCGCCGGATGGTGGACGAGAACATGGTCCGGAAGGACATCAGTTTCGCCGAGATGGCGCAACTGGCCCGCGCCTATGCCGAGGACGAGGCGACGGGCTGCCGCGATCTGGATGAGGCGGTGAACCGGCTTTTTGCCACCGCCAATCCGCAGAAGCGCAGCTATGTGCGGCGGTTCGCCTTTCTGATGGCGACGCTGGAGAAAGTACTGGCGCATCCAGAGGCGATACCACGGGCGTTGGGTCTGACGCTGGCCAATCGGATGGAGGCGGAGGCGGGTGCGGTGTCGGTGCTGGCGCGGATGTTGGGGCCGGGAACGCGGACAGCGGAAGAGGAGGTGGCGGTGCTGCGCCGCTTTGCCGAAGGCGAGGTTGCGGTGGCGAAAGTTGCCGCGCCACGGGCCGCCGATCTGCGGGGCAAGACGGTGCTGCGGATGCCGACTGCGGCGGGTGAGGTGAAATGCACGGCGGCTGCGGGGAAGGTGGAGTTGCGGTTGGACCGTGATTTTTCGACGCTGGATCGGCGGCGCTTGGAAGAGGCGGTGAAGGCCTTTTTTGCGGCGCTGGACTAGGGGACGGGGGTTTTAATGGATTGGGGCGCTTCCCGCTGGGAAGCGCCCTTTTTCAATGGTTTGGTCGATAACGGTTGTGCCCTGTTTTGTGCCGCCTTTTGTGCAGCAAACTGTGGGCACGCAGCGCACGCTGGTGAGGGTGTTTTGGTAACATTTCCCCGCGGGGAAATCCCGGGGTCACAACCCGGCGGCCTTGGTCAGATTGATCCGGAAACGGTCGCGGCGGCGTTGATAGCGGCGGGTCATTTCGACGCTGGCATGGCCGAGTTGTTTCTGGATGTGGCGTTCGTCCACCTCGGCTGAGGAGGCGAGGCCCGCGCGCAGGGAATGACCGGAGAAGAGCGCGAGACGCGCGGCCTTTGGCAGGTCAGGCCGAAGGCCCGCGTCTTCGACCGCTTGCTTGATTAGCCGGGCGACATGTTTGTCGGAGAGACGGTCGGGGGTGGCCTTCAGGCCGTTGCGCGAGACGGCCACGAAGATCGGCCCGAAGTCGATCTTGGCATAATGTAGCCACTGGGTCAGGGCGTGGACGGGGCAGGTCTGATCGGACGAACCGCGGGCCACTTCCACCTCGCGCCAGCCGGTCTTGCCGCGCAGGGTGATCACGGCGCCCTCATCCAGCACCTCGATCCAGCCGCCACTGTCGGGCGTGTCGTCGCGGCCATGGTCGAGGCTGACGATTTCCGACCGGCGCAGGCCACCGGCGAAGCCGACCAGAAGGATGGCGCGATCGCGCAGGCCGCGCAGATCGTGGGGCAGGGTGGCGAGCATGTCGCGCAGATCCTCAGGCAGGATCGCCTCTTTCTGCACGGGCGGGCGGGCGTGTTTGCGGCGGATGCCTGCCAAGACGCTGGCGATGTGGCGGTCCTTGCGATCCAAGCGCTGGCCGCGCTGCGCATAGCCCCAGCCAAGTCCGGAGAGGCGGCGTTCGATGGAGGCGACGGAAAGGGGCGTGGCATTTCCCCGCGGGGAAGCGAGGTCCGCGATGTAGAGGCCGATCAGCTGCGGCGAGGGGGGCAGGGGATCGGTGCCGCGCATCCGGCACCAGCGCGCGAAGGCCGCCCAATCCTTGGCATAGGCCCTGAGCGTGTTGTCGGAGGCAGCGGCGCGGGCATAGTCGCGGGCGGTTTCCGCCAGCCTGTCGAGCGAGCCTGTGCCAGGGGCAAAAGATGCCGGGGAGAGAGCGTCTTCGCGAGGACCGATGCTGTCGTCCCTGTCAGGGGGATCGGGCCGTTCAAGCGGCTGCGAAGGCGATTTCTGATGCGGTTCGGTCATGTTCATGAGCATAGCTTTGACATGTCCGATAATGCAAGATTATTGGACACGAAAAGGACCGGAAAGCTGCGGCGCTATTGGCGCAATTCTCTGGCCAAAAGCGCCGTCACGCTTTAGGCTGCCAGCATGAGAATGCCGCGTATTGCGCCTTTGGACCCTGTGCCGATGCTGCCCGGCTTGCCGGGTTGGGTTGTTTCAGCGTCGGCAGATAGCGTTGAGGCGGCGGCGTTCCGGTCCGGGGCGGCGCTGGCGCATCTGGAACAGGCGATAGCCGCCACCGATGTGCCGCTACCGCTCTGGCGCGAGAGGTTGGCCTTGGCGGCGGCCGAGAAATGCGCGGCGATGGCGGGGCGTCGCGAAGGGCAGGGCGCATTGCGTGATGCGCTGTATTTGACAGGATCGGGCGACGATCCCGGCCCGGCAGGGCGGGTGTTGTTGCAGTGGTCACGCGCGGCGGCGCGGCCTGTTTCGGTGGCGCATCTGACGCATGCGTTGGACGGGATCGCGGCAGAGCGGATCGCGCTTTGCCTTGATGCCGCGGGGCCGACCCCGGTGGACAGGGCGGCGCAGGTTGTTGAGGCCATATTGACCGACAGTCCGCGGGCCGAGGCCGCGGCTTTGATCCTGGGCGATGCGGTGCTGGCGAAGGCAATGGGGGGCGCGCATCTGCTGCCGCTGTTGGCGTTGCGCGTGACGACCCGCGATCTGCGGTTGCGGGGGGATGATCTACGGTTGGCCTTTCATCGCGCCATTGTCCCTGCTGTTGGGCAAGCGCTGAGGTTGGCCGGGGAACTGGCGCGGGGGGCGGCGCGGCTGCGGGCGGTGGTGCCAGGCCTGCGCGCCAAGGAAGCGGGTCGGGCGGTGGACCTGTTCCTGTCGCGAGATGCGCTGGCACCTGCGGCGCTGACCTTCATGTCTGACCGTGCGGCGCGGCGGCTTTGTGAACGGTTGGTTTCGCTGGGCGGGGTACGCGAATTGACCGGGCGGGAGACGTTCCGGCTTTATGGGCTGTGAGGATGGGGCAGCGCGAGGAGGCAAAGTTTGACCGCGAGTTGGCCGATCTGTCGGCCTCGGCACGCTGGCGGGAATGGATGCGGCGGATCGAGGCGGTGCTGTTTGCCAGCGCAAGCCCGGTGGCGCGGGATGATCTGGCGCGGGTGGTGGGGCAGGGGGCATCGGTTGATGTGCTGATTGAGGATCTGGCCGTCGATCTAGAGGGCCGCCCCTATGAGGTGGCGCAGGTGGGGGCTGGATGGATGCTGCGGACCCGCGCAGCCTATGCGCCTGCGATCCGCGCGGTGGCGGATGTGGGGGGGAAGGGCCTGAACCTTTCGGAGCAGGATATGGCTGTATTGGCGGCGATTGCCTTTCACCAGCCGATCAGTCGCGATGGGTTGAAGGAGATCTTCGGGAAAGAGATCAGCCGTGATTTGATCGGCCGACTTGCCGAGCGGGACCTGATCGGCACCGGGCCACGAGAGCCGAGGCGGGGGGCGCCCTATACCTTTGTGACCACAGAAACCTTCCTTGCCACGTTCGGGATGCAGTCGCTGCGTGATCTGCCTGACCCCGAGCAACTGGACGATGCGGGGCTTGCAGGTCAGTTAGAACGCCCGGGCGCCTGACAAAAGTGGCATCAGGAAAGTGGCCGCTTGTCTTGGCGCGATGGTTGGGGGGTGCCGGAAGGTCAGTATCCCGAAAGATAGTCGGCAGAGACATAGCCTGTCAGGCTGGGTGCCTTGGCGAGGGAGACGCGGCACCAGAGCTGCCCCGCTTCGGTCACGCAATCGCGCCGGATGAGTTCGGTGCCATCGGGCAGGCCGACGATCACCCGGAAGCCAAGGCCGGGACCCGCGCGCAGCTTGAGAAGGTCATCCGGCCCTGCCCGTTCGACGGTGACACGACTGCCTGATGTATTGAGGCAGCCGGACAGGATGGTCAGGGCAAGAAGGGCAGTCAGGGTGAGACGGGGCATGGGCTGTGGCGCTCCTTTTTTTCCTAAGGCTTGAAATGGCGCGGCGCGTGCCGCGTCAAAGGCTGGACTGGCGCAGGATCAGATCGGGCGAGATCACGATGCGGGCGGCGTCTGTTCGTTTTCCATCCAAGAGATCACCGATCAGGGCGACGACCTGAGAGCCGATGTCACGGGGATGCGGGTTGATCGTTGTCAGGGACGGAACCGAAATGCCCGCGATTTCGTCATCACCAAAGCCCGCGATGGAGATGTGGTCCGGAACGGGAACGCCACGTCTTTGACATTCCGTCAAGGCGCCGAAGGCAGACAGGTCCGACACGCAGATCACCGCTTCGGTATCGGGGTGGTCTTGCAGAAGGCGGGCCATGGCGTCGGCCCCTGCGCGCATCGAGACGGGGGGAGGGCCGGCGGCTACGAGGCGCGAGGGATCGAGGCCATGCGCCGCCATGGCCGCGACAAAGCCCGACCGGCGATCCGCGCCGCGGGTGTCGCGGCTGGTATCGCCGCCGATAAAGGCGATCCGGGTCAGGCCCTTCGTGACGAAATGGTCCACCATACCGCGCACGGCCAGCGCATTGGAAAAGCCCACGACATGGTCGATCGGCGTTTCGGGCAGGTCCCATGTCTCGATCACAGGGATGCCGGCGTTTTCCAAAAGGCGGCGTGCGCGGGGCGTGTGGTTGCCGCCGGTCACGACAATGGCTTCGGGTCGCCGGCGCAGCAGCTGTTCGATCAGCCGTTCTTCTTCGGCCATGTCGTAATCGGTGGTGCCGAGAAGCATCTGAAGGCCGCGTGGTTTCAGGCCGTCGGACAGGGCGCGGACGGTATCGGCAAAGTTGGCGGTGTTGATCGACGGGATGGTGACGGCGACGAAGTCTGTTTTCTGTGACCGCAGATTCGATGCCGTGCTGTCAAAGACATAGCCAAGCTGATCCGCCGCCTTGAGGATGGCGTTGCGCGTGGCCCCGCTGATGGAGCTATCGGCCTTGAAGGCGCGGCTTACCGTCATGGGCGAAACCCCCGCGAGGCGGGCGACATCCGTCATGGTCGGGGTTTTGCGGGGCGGTGTCATGCTGTTTCGCCTTTGATATCGGCAAGGATGGCATCCACCAGCGCCTGAAGCGGGAGGGCGATGTCGAGTGTCAGCGCCTCGTCCGGTGTGGGGGGTTCGAGGGTGGCAAACTGGCTGTCGAGCAGGGTGGTCGGCATGTAATGCCCGGTCCGTGCGGCAAGGCGGGCGGCGATGAGGTCGCGGCTGCCCGCGAGATGGACAAAGCGCAGGTGGGCCCCGGCCCCGGCGCGGATATGGTTGCGATAGGTGCGGCGCAGCGCCGAGCAGCCGACGATCACGGGGGCCTGATCATGCAAGACCTGCGCGACGCGGGCCAGCCACGGCCAGCGATCCGCATCCGTCAGGGGAATGCCCGCGCGCATCTTTTCGACATTCGCCGCAGTGTGCAGATCATCGCCATCGCGATAGGGAATGCCAAGGCTTTGGCCAAGGGCGGCCCCCACGCTGGACTTGCCGCAGCCTGAGACACCCATGATCACGATGCGATGCGTCATAGGGATGCCGAGATTCCGCCGTCGACGTAAAGGATGTGCCCATTCACGAAACTGGCGGCATCCGAGGATAGGAAGATGCAGGCGCCCTGCAACTCTTCGACCTTGCCCCAGCGGCCTGCAGGGGTGCGCTTTTCCAGCCATGCGGAAAAGGCGGGATCGGCCACGAGTGCCGCGTTCAGCGGGGTGTCGAAATAGCCGGGCGCGATGGCGTTGCAGTTCAGGCCATGCTTGGCCCAATCAGTGGCCATGCCCTTCGTCAGGTTGCCCACTGCGCCCTTTGTTGCCGTGTAGGGCGCGATGGAGGGGCGGGCGAGGGCAGTCTGCACGCTGGCGATGTTGATGATCTTGCCGCGCCCGCGCGCGATCATATGACGGGCAACGGCCTGACCGACGTGGAACACCGAGGCGATATTGGTTTGCAGCAGCCGTTCGAAGGCGTCAGGGGGGAAATCTTCAAGCGGTGCACGGTGCTGCATGCCCGCATTGTTCACAAGGATGTCGATGACATTGCCCGCTGCTTCGAACCCATCAATGGCCGTGCGCACGGCGGCGTGGTCGGTCGCGTCGAAGGCAAGGGTCTGGGCGCCGGGGATCAGGGCCGCCGCCGCCGAAAGCTTTGCCTTGTCGCGTCCGTTCAGCACGACCTGAGCGCCCGCCGCCGCCAGACCCTGCGCCAGCGCGAATCCGATGCCCTGCGAAGATCCGGAGATGAGGGCGCGTTTGCCCGACAAATCGAAAAGCGTAAGTGCCACGTTGCCTTCTCCTTCACGTCGCTTTTGACAAGCGGTAGTGTGGATGTTTATGTTAACGATAACAATCGCTGTCAAGCCTGAATGGGAAAGAGCATGGACAAGCCTCACTTTCTGCGGGTTGGCCCCTGCCCGGAATGGGATCAGACGCCGGATGCGGTTGATCTGCATCTGGGCCCTTCGGGTTAAGCCCTGTTTGTGATAACGATAACAAACGCGATCGAGAGGAACCAGCATGTCCTTTTTTGAAATCCATGATCCTGCATTCGCCCAGTTCGTGATGGGGAATGCCCCTGTGAAACGGATCGCCAGCGGATTCGACTGGGTCGAAGGTCCGGTATGGTTCGCCGATCATGGCTGTTTGTTGTTTTCCGACATTCCCAACAACCGCATCCTGCGCTGGACGGAAGAAGGCGTGACCACCTTTCGCGCGCCGTCGAATTATTCGAACGGTCATACGCGCGACCTTCAGGGGCGGCTGATCAGTTGCGAACACGGGACAAGGCGAGTGACGCGGACGGAATGGGACGGCAGCATCACGGTGCTGGCCGACAGCTATCAGGGAAAACGGCTGAACAGCCCGAATGACGTGATCGTGGCGCGCGATGGCGCGATCTGGTTTTCGGACCCGCATTACGGGATCATGACGGATTACGAAGGGTTCAAGGCGGCGCAGGAATTGCCGTGTTCGGTGTATCGGATCGCTTTGGATGGCAGTATCGCGGCGATGATCACCGATATGGCCTGTCCGAATGGTCTGGCCTTCAGCCCGGACGAAAGCCGCCTCTATGTGGCAGATACCGGGCGCATGTTCAGTGACGATCCGCAGACCATCCTTCTGTTCGATATGGTGGAGGGGCGGCCTGTCAATGGCCGGCATTTCCACAGGATCGACACTGGCTGCGCGGATGGAATCCGCACGGATGTGGAAGGCAATCTGTGGTCATCCGCCGGGGATGGGGTGCATTGCAGCGCGCCGGATGGGCGACTTCTGGGCAAGATCCTTGTTCCCGAAACCGTGTCGAATATCTGTTTTGGCGGGCGGGCCAAGCATCGGCTGTTCATCACGGCAACGACCGGTGTCTATTCCGTCGTCCTGAACCGGAGGGGCGCGCAATGGCCGTGACAAAACCAAGGATCGGGCCGATCGGTTTTGGCACGATCACATCCGCCCGCGTCCGCGCACAGACATATCCTGCGCGGCGTTGTTGGGTGGGTCGATGCGGAATTAAACCTTCAGGCTGTCGATCATCAGTTTAATGAACCGCTTGGCGCGGCCTGCGAATGGACCGCTGTCGTAGCGACTGCCGATCCAGTAGCTGCAGCCTGTTGCTGCCTCGCTTCCTTTGACGAGCCTTAGTCGGTTGGATGCCAGCAAATCGGAGGCGTTTACAACGCTGATCAGCGCGAAAAGATCGGATTTCGGGAGCATTTCGGCAGCAAGGTGTTCGGCCGAAACGGATGGCCCTTTCTTTTTGGCATCGGACCAAGACAGACCAAGCTGCGCCGCCCAGTCGCGCCAACTGTATTCGCCCCAATCTCGGCCCCTTTGATGGGCGATGTGGAGCAAGCGGCTGTCGAGGACATCCTGCATATTGCCTGTCTCCGTGGCGAAAAACGGATGTTCCGGGCGGGCGATGGCGGCGCAGCGGTCATCGAAGAGAAGCCTCCATCCCGTGCCTTTTGGCTTATGTGCCGCATGGACGATGGTCACATCGGATGGTCCATGGTTCAGCGGATCATGGGTTGGGTTGATCACCAAATCGGTGTCGGGAAACATTTTCTCGAATGTCGGGATGCGCGGCATCAACCATAGGACAGCGAATGAATAGGACGCCGTGATGCGAAACTCTGTCGACCGGCCATCATGCAGCAATTCGTCCGCCATGCGTATGCGTTGAAAGGCGTCGCCAAGGGCGGCGGTGATGGCGCGCCCGGTTTCTGTTGGCACAAAGCGGTTGCCGGACCGGTAGACGAGCGGCGCGCCGCACCGCGCCTCGAGGTCGCGGAGGCGGTGGCTAATGGCGGCGGGTGTGACGCAGAGTTCGCGTGCGGCAGCCGAGAGCGAGCCGGTGCGGAGAACCGCCTCCAGCGCGCGCAGACCGGTCATCGCTGGTGCGTTGCGCATCGCTTTGCCCTCTTTTACCTGAGGTAAAAGCGAGGCGTCGAACTTGTCAATTGGCGCAGGGCGCGAGGCGTTCCAGTCTACACCTACCCGGCATCACCCATGCGCGGCCTATCCTCCTCCTGCCTCTATGCCAGACAAGGAAACCTTGCCATGACCCAGAACGTGTCCGAGACCCGGAAAAGGCTGTTTGAGACCCTAGTCAAATCGTCCCGTGAAGGCCGTATTGACCGACGTGAATTTCTTGCGCTTTCAAGCGTTCTTGGCCTAGGGGCGGCTGTTGGCCTGTCCATGGCGCCGCATGCTGCCATGGCGCAGACGCCCAAACGCGGGGGCGTGTTGCGGGTGGGGCAGCAGGTCTTGGCGATCAACGATCCCCGCGTCTATGACTGGCCGCAGAAGGCCAATGTCGCCCGCCAGTTCTGCGAACCTCTTGTGCGTTGGCAGCCCGATGGCAGCTTTACGCCGTCGCTTCTGGAAAGTTGGGAGGTTTCGGATGACGCCCGCACCTACACGCTAAAGGTGCGGCAGAATGCAACTTGGACGAATGGCGACGCGTTTACCGCCGATGACGTGGTCTTTAACATCCGCCGGATGGCCGATGCGACGGTCGAGGGCAATTCGATGGCCACCCGTCTTGTCGCCCTGCGCAATGGCGAGGAAAAGACGGCGGCCGAAGATGCAGTGGTGAAGCTGGACGATTTCACCGTTCAGTTGAACCTCCGCAATCCAGACATCACCCTGATCCCCAGCTTTGGCGATTATCCGGCGCTCTGCGTGCATCCGTCCTTTCCGGATGGTGGCGATCTGGCGCAGGCACCGATTGGAACCGGGGCCTTCGAGCTTGTCTCCTTTGAGGTGGGCGTCAGGGCTGTGGTGAAGCGGCGTGAGAATGGCGCGTGGTGGGGGGGCGAGGCCTATCTGGACGGGATCGAATTCATCGACCTTGGAACGGATGAATCGGCCTTTCTTGCGGCGTTCTCGGGCGGTGAGATCGACATGAATGACGAAACCAGCCCGGATTTTGCCGATGCCAATGATGCGGCGGGGCTGGTGCGGGAATCGGCGGTGACGGCGACGACGATGGTTGCCCGGATGAACACGCAGGTGGCACCGTTCACCGATGTTCGGGTGCGGCAGGCGATGCAGCTTGCCGTGGATAATGCCGTGGTTCTGGAACTGGGGGTGGCGGGCCTTGGGTCTGTGGCCGAGAACCATCATGTCGCGCCCGTGCATCCGGAATATGCCGAGATCCCCAAGGTCGCGCCGGATCCTGCGAAGGCGCTTGCGATGCTGACCGAGGCCGGACATGCGGAGACGGAGATTGAACTGATCTCGATCGACGAGGGGTGGCTGGCCACGACGTCGGATGCCATTGCTGGGCAGTTGCGGGATGCGGGCGTCAAGGTGAAACGGACGGTGCTGCCGGGGGCGACGTTCTGGGACGGTTGGACGAAATATCCCTTCTCGACCACCTCATGGGGGGCACGGCCTTTGGGGGTGCAGATCTATGCGCTGGCCTATCGCAGTGGCGAAGCGTGGAACGAAAGTGCGCATTCCAACCCGGAGTTCGATGCCAAGTTGGAGCAGGCGCTGGGGATTTTCGACCCGGACAAGCGTCGTCCTTTGATGGCCGAGATGCAGAAGATGCTGCAAGACAGCGGCGTGATCATCCAGCCCTATTGGAACGAGTTGATCATGCACCGGATCGAGGCGGTGCAGGGTTACAGGCGGCATCCTCTGCGTGAGATGCATCTGGAAGCGGTCTGGCTGGATCGTTGAGATCGGGTTCCCCCGGCCTGTTTTGCCGGGCCGGGGGAATGCGTCGCCGCCCAATTTGGACAAGAAGATGAAGATCAGAGAAATCCGCGCCACGCCGGTGAACATTCCGCTGCGCGCGCCTTATCGGTTCAGCTATGGGTCGACCGGGTCGCTGACCAAGACCGTGGTTGAACTTATGACGGAGGACGGCGTCACGGGCCTTGGGGAATGTGCAGATGGCGACCGTGCGGCGGATGTGGCCCGGATGGCCGAGCGCCTGATCGGCTATGATCTGCGCGATGTGGGACCGGCGGCGCGGGCCTGCGTGCATGGGATGTCCTATACACCTTGGGACAATGTCACGGCCCATCGTCGGGTTTTCGCCGGGATCGAAATGGCGATGTGGGATGCGCGGGCGCGCAGCGAGGGCGTGCCGCTTTATCGTTTGTTGGGCGGTGCCGTCCGGCAAGAGATCCCGCTGACCGAATATTTCAGCTATCGCCTGCCCGGTCGGGAGGATGCGGGGGAGGCAAGCCCCACGGACGTTGCGCGCTATTGTGCGCGGATGATCGAGGACCATGATGCGCGGGCCTTCGAGGGTAAGGTCGGCACGGTCGACCTTGCCGAAGAGGTGCGGATGGTGGCCGAGGTCCGCGCGGCCATCGGCGCACGGACCCTGCAACTGGATGCCAATGGCGCATGGACACTGCCGACGGCGCGGCAGGCGATGAAGGCGCTGATGCCCAGTGACATCGCATGGTTCGAGGAGCCTTGCGAAACCTATGAAGAGATGGCTGCCCTGCGCCAGCATTTCGCGTGTTCTTTTTCGACCCATATTGTCGATCTGCCCAAAGCCGCGCGGCTTGGCTGCCCGGATGCCATTGTGACCAACATCAACGAATTGGGCGGTATCCGCGGCACGCTGGAATTCGTGGCGGCCTGCGCGGCGATGGGGGTTGGGTTCCGCTTTCATTCTGGCGAGACGGGGGTTGCGTCGGCGGCCTATCTGCATCTGTCGGCGGCGCTGGATCATGTGCGCGGGGCAAGCCAGACCTTGCTGCGATGGTATGCGGATGATGTCATCGAGGGTGGCCCCTTAGTGCCGAAATCGGGTGTGCTGCGGGTGCCTGATGGCCCCGGACTTGGGGTGACGCTGGACCCGGCCGCGCTGCGCCGGTGCCATGAAAGGTATCTGGCCGAAGGGCGGTTTCCGGCTGGTGCATCGGCCCCGCCGGGATCGGCCTATGGCAGCACCTTCAGAAAACAGTGAGGCGGGCGATGGAACACAGACTTTCTCTTGTTTCCGTCGAAGCGCTGGCGGGGGAATGCCTTATGGCCTGTGGCGCGTCGCTCCAACAGGCCAGTGCGGTGGCACGGTCCATCCGCGATGCCGAAGCGGAAGGCATGCGCGGGATCGGATTGGGCTATCTGCCTTGGTATTGCGGGCATCTTCGAGTGGGCAAGATCGCGGGTGAAGCGGTGCCTGAGGTTCGGCAGACAGCGCCGGGTGTGGTGCATGTGGATGCAGGCGACGGGTTCGCCCATCCGGCCTATGAGGCGGGCGAGGCCGCGCTGCTGGGTGCCGCGAGATCGCAGGGCATCGCGATGCTGGGCATCTCTGGTGCCTATGCTTGCGGCGTTCTGGGGTATTTCACCGCCCGGCTGGCGCGGCAGGGTTTGGTGGCGATGATGTTTGCCAATGCCTCATCCACAATGGCGCCTTGGGGGGGACGGAAGCCGTTTTTCGGCACCAACCCGTGGTCGATGGCGGCACCGCGCGAGGGCGCGCCGCTGATCCTTGATTCATCCTCGTCGGCGACGGCTTACGTCAATCTGGCCCGCGCCGCCGAAACGGGCGAGGCAATTCCTGCGCATTGGGCCTTGGATGCCGATGGGCGACCGACGACGGATGCAAGGGCGGCGTTGGCCGGGACCATCGCCCCGGCGGGTGGCCATAAGGGCAGCGCGCTGGCGCTTATGGTAGAGGTTTTGGCCGCGGGGCTGACGGGGGCGCATTTTTCGCATGAGGCGTCTTCCTTGGGTGATGATCTGGGTGGGCCGCCGCGTCTTGGTCAAACGCTGATCGCTGTTCATCCCGGTCAATCCGGCTTTGCTGCCCGCATCGAAGGTCTGCTGTCCGCTATGGCAAGCCAGCCCGGCGTGCGCATCCCCGGCGACCGACGCCACGCCGCAAGGCAGAGGGCCGAGGTGGAGGGTGTTGTCGTGGATGATGATTTGATGGCGCGGTTGCAGGCTTTGGCAGAGCGGTCATGACCGACCTTGTCGCCGCTTTTCCGATGTATAACCGCCCGGAGCTTCGTGTGGCATTCGACATGCTGTGGGAGGGGACGCGCAACAACCTGCGCGCGGCGGGTGTGCAAGATGTGCCAGACTGTCTGACGGTGGTGGAAGAGGGATTGCTGACGTTCTGGCAGCGCCCGGACCTGCTGCTTAGTCAGACCTGCGGCTTTCCCTATCGGCATTTCCTGAAAGACTCCGTCGCCCTTGTGGGAACGCCCGACTTTGGGTTGGAAGGGTGCCCGCCGGGGTATTACCGCAGCGCGCTGGTCGTTCGGCGCGACGATCCGCGCGAAACCCTGGCCGAGTTTCAGGGGGCAACATTGGCCGTCAACGACCTGCATTCCCAATCCGGCTATGCTGCCCCGCTTGTGGCGATAGAGCAGGCAGGGTTGCGGATGGGCGCAATCCGGATGAGCGGCGCGCATGTCGCCTCGGCGCGGATGGTGGCGGTCGGTGACGCGGATATCGCTGGGTTGGACGCGGTTTCTTGGCGGCACATGCTGCGTCTGGATGCCTGGACTTGCGGGTTGCGCGTCATCGATTGGACGCCGCCGACACCGGGCCTGCCCTATATCACGGCCTTTGCGCCTTTGGCGGTAACGATCACCGCATGCCTTGCCGAGGCGTTGCGGACCCTTCCTCCGACACTGCGGGATGATCTGACGATGAAGGGTCTGGTTGCGGTTGATCGCCGGGATTACCTGATCGTCGCCGATCCAGAGGCGCCGGAGAAGGCTTTGTTCCGCACCTAGTAAGGGCGGGGCGCAGTGAGCCCCGGCTGCTGTTCAGGTCAACCGGGCGAGCAGCGCCAGAAGCCGTGCCCTGTCGCGCGCGGACAGGGGCGCAAGTGTCAGGTCCGAAACCTGTAGCGCGTCGGCCCGCCGATCTTGGAACAGTGTCCGGCCTTGATCCGTCAGGGCCACAGTGAGGCGGCGGCGGTCGGACGGATCGGGCAAAGTGGTGACAAGGCCCTGTCGCGTCAGCCGATCCACCACACCCTTGATCGTGGCCGCATCCATCGATGTGGCCCGCCCCAACTGGTTTTGCGACATCTGCCCCAGTTCTGCCAGACGTGCCAATACGGCGAATTGGGTTGTGGTCACTTCGGGGATGATTTCGGAAAAGAGTGCCAAGTGCCGCTGCGTGACCCGGCGCAGCAGATAGCCCACCTGATCGTCCAAAGCATAGGGCGCGTCTTTTTCCATCTGTTTCGATTAACGCGCGGGCAGGGCCTGTGCAACTGTCACGAATCCGTTGACAGAGGCATGGGGTGCGCCCAATCTGATTTGCATACAAACGAATAATGACGGGGTCGGGATGGGCGACTATGCGCGTCCGCAGGACATGGCCGAGGCGCTGAGGCTGTTGGCGGGCGGCCCGCGCAGGGTGCTTGCGGGGGGGACCGATCTTTATCCGGGTGCGGGTGCCGTGCTTGCGGGCGATATGCTGGATCTGACCGGGTTGGCGGCGCTGCGCGGAATATCCTCGGGGCCGGATGGGGTGCGGATCGGGGCTTGCACGACATGGTCCGAGGTTGCCGATGCCGATCTGCCCCCGGCGCTGGATGCATTGCGGCAGGCTGCGCGTCAGGTGGGGGGGCGGCAGATCCAGAATGCCGGGACGCTGGGTGGAAATCTGTGCAACGCCTCGCCCGCAGCGGATGGTGTGCCGCCGCTTCTGGCGTTGGATGCCATGGTCGAACTTGAGTCTGCCATGGGGCGGCGCTGTATGGCGCTGTCGGATTTCCTGATTGGCCCCCGCCGCACCGCGTTGCGCCCGGATGAGGTTCTGGCGGCGGTCGTGATCCCTTCGGGGGCGTTGGCGGGGCGGTCGGCCTTTCTTAAGCTGGGGGCGCGGGCCTATCTGGTGATTTCCATCGCCATGGTTGCTGCGCGGGTTCATGTGGCCGAGGGGCGGATCGCGGATGCGGCGATTGCGGTCGGGGCTTGTGGCCCGGTGGCGCGGCGTCTGCCTGCGGTTGAGGCCGCGCTGATTGGCGCATCGCTGACCGACGCGCCCAAGCGGGTGCGACGGGATGATGTGGCCGCTGCGCTGACCCCTATCGACGATGTGCGGGCATCGGCTGCGTATCGTCTTGTGGCGGCCACCGAGCTGGTGGTGCGTGCGCTGCGCGAGGTGGCGGCATGATCGACTTTACGTTGAACGGGGTTGCCGTGACGGTCGATTGTCCGCCAACCGAGCGCCTGACAGAGGTGCTGCGTGAAAGGCTGGGCCACAAGGGCACCAAGGTCGGCTGCGATGCGGGTGATTGCGGGGCCTGCACCGTTCTGATGGATGGTCGGCAGGTCTGTGCCTGCCTTGTGCCTGCGGGCCGGGTGCAAGGCAGCGCGATTGAGACGGTCGAGGCCGAGACGGCCGAACTTTCCCGTCTGCGCGCGGCCTTTCTGCGCCATGGTGCGGCGCAATGTGGGATTTGCACGCCCGGCATGTTGATGGCGGCGGCAGAGCTTTTGCGAAACACGCCCAGACCAACAGAAAAGCAGGCCGAAGAGGCGCTTGGCGGTGTTCTGTGCCGCTGCACGGGGTATCGACGCATCCTTGCCGCTGTCTGCGACGCGGGTGGGCGTGCGTTGGACGCCCCGCAGGGGGCAGTGGGGGTGGCGTTGCCCCGGTTGGATGGCGCGGCCAAGGTGGCGGGTGATTGCTTTGGCGCGGATTATGCGCCGGAGGCTGCCTTGCAGGTGCGAGCGGTCCGCAGCCCCTATCCGCATGCGGCCTTTGCCCTTGGCGATCTGATGGCCTTTGCTGCGCGACCCGGCGTTGCGGGCGTGTTCACCGCTGCTGATATCCCCGGTCGCAATGCCTTTGGCGTGATCCCGCCTTTTGCTGACCAGCCTGCGATTGCCACCTCGCCCGCCCGGTTCCGGGGGGAATGCGTGGCACTTGTTGCCTTTGAACCGGGGGCGGAACCGGATCTTTCGGCCTTTCCGGTTCGGTGGACCGAACTGCCCGCCCTGACGTCGCCGCAAGCGGCGGAAGCGGCGGGCGCCCCGCTTTTGCATCCCAACCGCGTGGGCAATCGGCTGACGGAAGGCCGCCTGTGCCGGGGTGATGCTTCGACGGCGTTGGCCGCTTCGACCCATGTGGTTGAAGGTGGGATGCAGACGGGATTTGTCGAACACGCCTATATCGAACCCGAGGCGGGGGCGGCATGGATGGAGGGCGACGTGCTGGTGATCCGCGCCTGCACGCAGGCCCCGGTGATGGACCGCGATGATACGGCAGCGATCCTTGGCCTTGCGGCGGATCGGGTGCGGATCATTCCTTCCGCCGTTGGCGGGGGATTTGGGTCCAAGCTGGACGTCAGCCTGCAACCTCTGATCGGGTTGGTAACGCTGAAAACCGGGCGACCCTGCCGGATGACCTATTCCCGGCAGGAAAGCATGACATCGACCACCAAGCGCCACCCAGCCGAGATGCGGGGGAGGATCGGTTGTGATGCCGAGGGGCGCATCACGGGGATGGAGTTCGAGGGGCGTTTCGACACGGGGGCCTATGCCAGCTGGGGACCGACGGTGGCGAACCGGGTTCCGGTTCATGTGTCGGGCCCCTATCGCACCCCCGCGGTGATGGCGCGCGCACGCGCGGTTCATACCCATGGTCCGGTGTCAGGTGCATTCCGGGGATTTGGTGTGCCACAGGCGGCGCTGTGGCAGGAAACACTGTATGACCGACTGGCCGAGAAGGCCGGGCTTGATCGGCTGGAGTTCCGTATTCTGAATGCGCTGGCCGATGGAGATGCAACGGCGACGGGACAGGTTCTGTCTTCCGTTGGCATCGGTGCCTGTCTTCGGGCGCTGCGTCCCCATTGGGCGCGGGCACTGACAGAGGCGGGGCCGGGGCGCGGCGTTGGCATCGCGTCCTGCTGGTATGGCTGCGGCAACACCGCGCTGCCGAACCCCTCTACCATCCGGATCGGGCTGACATCCCAAGGTGCGTTGGTCCTGCATCAGGGGGCGACGGATATCGGGCAGGGGTCAAACACCGTCATCACCCAGATCGCGGCAGAGGCGCTCGGCCTTCCCGTATCGGCCTTTGTCCTTGTCGGACCGGATACTGCGCTGACGCCGGATGCGGGCAAGACATCGGCCAGCCGACAGACGTTTGTGACGGGCCGCGCGGCGCAGGCGGCGGGGCGGGCGCTGCGTGCCGCCATCTTGCGGCACGTCAATGCGGGTGATGGGGCGGTGCTTGCGATGGATGGCGCGCGGGTTGCGGTGACGGAGGATGGCCGGACCCGCAGCATCGACCTTGCCGCGCTTGCTACGGGTCCGCATGGCTATGTCCTGATGGCCGAGGAAAGCTATGACCCGCCAACGGCGCCGCTGGATGTCGATGGGCAGGGCGTGCCCTATGCCCTTTATGGCTATGGCGCGCAGATGGTGGAACTGGAGGTGGACCCCGCGCTGGGAACCGTGCGCCTTTTGAAGATCACTGCCGCCCATGATGTGGGCCGAGCGATCAACCCTGCCTTGGTTGTGGGACAGATCGAGGGCGGCATCGCGCAGGGCATCGGGCTGGCCTTGATGGAGGAATATCTGCCGGGCCGGACCGAGAACCTGCATGATTACCTGATCCCAACCATTGGTGATGTGCCTGAGGTGGAAAGCCTGATCATCGAGGTTCCCGATCCCGAAGGCCCCTTTGGTGCGCGGGGTTTGGGCGAACATGTCCTGATCCCGACGGCCCCGGCGATCCTTAACGCGATCCGCCACGCGACGGGGGCAACCCTTTCGCGCGTGCCCGTGTTACCCCACCGTCTGCGTGAGGCGATGGCATGACGGGCGAGAAGATCCGCTGCGATGCCTGCCCGGTGATGTGCTATATCGCCCCCGGCCAAACGGGCGCCTGCGACCGCTATGCCAATGTGGAAGGTCGTATCCAGCGGACCGATCCCGTGGTGATGCTGTCCCATGCGGTAGAGGGTGGTGGGCAGGTCGTGCCCTTCGCCACCCGTGACTGGAATGGTGAGCCCTTTCCTGCCGATACTTTTGTCACCGGGATCGGTTCAGGGACCACTTACCCCGATTACAAGCCTGCGCCTTTCATCGTGTCATCGGTCGTCGAGGGTGCCGATATGGTCACCGTGGTGACCGAGGCGATCTTTTCCTATTGCGGGGTCAAGGTGAAGATCGACACCGACCGTTATCTTGGCCCCGAAGGTGCGACCGTGCGCGCGGGGGGTGAGGCGGTGGGCCATGTGATGACCGCTGAATATGGCAGCCAAATGCTGTCCTTGGGTGGGGTGCATCACCTGACCGGCGGATCAAAGGCGGAGGGTCGCGTAACCTGCGCCACGCTTTTGGCGCTGTGCAACGGGCAAGCGGTGGACCTGTCGATCGACGGGGGATCGACGGTCACCGTACAGGCCGGGGCCGCGCCTGTGGTGGATGGGATGCGTGAGCGGCGGATGCGCGTGGGCTGTGGTTCTGCCACCATCGGAATGTTCGCGGTGCAGTGGAAGGGTCTGGTCGATGAGGTGGTGGTGGTGGATGACCATATCACCGGAGTGGTCAGCGAACATCAGGCGGGCAAGGTCATCGGCTGGCAACCCACCGGCATCCGTATCAAGGGCCATCGGTCGACGCCGGGACGTTACTTCCGCGTCTCGGAACCGGGGCTGGGTTGGGGCGGCACAAGGTTGACCGATCCTTTAGAAATCCTTGGCCCTTGGGACGCCAAACGGGGCGCGCGGCCCGGTCTGAGGTTGCTGATGGTGTCAACGACGGGTGAGGATTACGCCTATTTCGTGCTGGATGATGATCTTGTGCCGCAGCCCGCGCCGCTGCCCGATGCCCTCCGCCCGTCGGTGGAGTTGATTGACGAGAATTGCGAGGCGTCCCTCTGCACGGTGCTGTTCATGGCGGGGGCGGGTGGGTCGCTGCGTTCGGGCGTGACGCGGAACCCGGTGCGCCTGACGCAGGCCGTGCAGGGTGGAAGGGCAAGGCTGACCTCGGGCGGGGCGCCGGTCTATGTCTGGCCGGGTGGGGGGATCACCTTCATGGTGGATGTGACCAGTCTTCCCAAAGGTGCCTTTGGCGATGTGCCGACGCCTGCTTTGGTTGCGCCACTGGAATTTACCTTGCCGCGGGCCGAGTATCTGGAACTGGGTGGGCATGGTGAAGCGATCCGCGATCTGGCACAGGTGCGCGCGGAAGGTGGGGAATACCCTGTCGCCGCGCATGTGACCCGCTGGCCGGGAGGTGCGGCATGAGGGGCGCGCAGGTGGACCGGCTGGCCGATGGGAGGTTGCACTTGCATCATGGCCCGATCGACATCATTGCGCGGGCATGGGGTGTCCCAAGCGCAGTGGCGATGGGCGAGGCGCGCATGATTGCGCGTTTTCGCACGATCCTTGACGAGCTTTGTTCCGAACTGCCCGCGCTGCGCGCCGAGGATGCACCAGTGCATGGGCCTGTCGCGCGGGCGATGGCGGCTGCGGTCGCCCCGTTCCGACCGGCCTTTGTCACGCCGATGGCCGCTGTGGCCGGGGCGGTGGCGGATGCGTTGCTGGCCGAACTGGCGGTGCCGGGCGTGACGCGCGCCTTTGTGAATGATGGCGGCGACATCGCGCTGCACCTCACGCATGGGCAAAGTCTGACCTGTGCCATTGCCGCGCGCCCCGGCCTGCCTGATCGTGTCACCATCCGGCACGACGACCCGGTGCGCGGCATTGCCACTTCGGGGCGGGGGGGGCGAAGCTGGTCTTTCGGGATTGCCGATGCGGTGACGGTGCTGGCCCGGACGGCAGCGATGGCCGATGCGGCGGCCACGATGATCGGCAATGCCGTGGACGTGCCGGGGCATCCGGCTGTGACCCGTCGACCCGCCTGCCAGATGCAGGCCGACAGCGATCTGGGACAGCGCGCTGTCACTGTGGCGGTTGGTCCCTTATCTGACCGTGACATCGCCCGTGCGCTGGACGCCGGGATGGAACGGGCTGACCGTTTTCGCCGCGCTGGTCTGATTGAATCGGCGGCGCTTTTCCTGCACCCTGAGGTGCGCGTCCTCGGACACCTAATGCTGATGGAACCCGCCGATGCCTGATTTTCCCCTACGCAAGATCACCCTTCTGACGGAAGAGATCCTTCATGATGGCGGTCCGGCCCCGGCAAGCCCACGCCGCCGTGCCGCGATCCTTGCGACCTGCGGGAACCCCTTCGCAGGCCGCCATGTCGCGGAGCTGCAACCGGCGATGGAGGATCTGAAACCCTTGGGCCTGATGATGACCGACCGGTTGATTGCGGCCTTGGGTGGCCGTGAGGGGATTGACGGCTATGGCAAGGGTGCCTTGGTCGGTTCGGCGGGCGAGGCGGAACATGGCGCGCTGTGGCATGTGCCGGGCGGCTATGCGATGCGCGAGAGGCTGGGCGAAAGCCGGGCCATCGTGCCGTCTGCGATGAAGGTCGCGCCGATGGGGGGCATGCTTGACGTGCCCTTGGGCCATATCAACGCAGCCTATGTTCGTAGCCATTTTGACGCGGTTACGGTGAGCGTTCCCGATGGCCCGAAACCCGATGAGATCGTGTTCGTCCTTGCCATGTCGGTCGGCCCGCGGGTGCATTCGCGGATGGGCGGATTGGAAGTGTGGCAGGTCAAGGGCGAGGATGGGCTGAGATGACGGTCATCCTTCCCACTGTAGGCCACCGTTTTTCGGGCTGTGGTCCGGGGGGTGATACGGCATGATTCATAGGCGGGCGGCACGGCGCGGGATATGGGGCGTGCTGGCCGCGCTGCCGCCGTCGCATGCCGTGGCCTGCGCGCTTCCGCCTTCGGTCATCCTGACGCTGCCGACGGGTCATTACATCACCGGGGCGGCGCTTGTGGTGGCGCTGACGGCGATCATGGGGGCGGCTGCCGAACGCCTGCCGGAAATGCGGGCCGTTCCTGTGTTGGAGCGCCGGGTGCTGCTGCCGGTGACGGTCTCTTCCTATCTGTCCTTTCTGTGTTTTCTTGGCCTTTTGTTCCTTGGCCTTTTTGGCGCGCGCGACCCGATGCATAATCTGCTGACGCTGGTCTTTTGGACCGGGGTCTGGATCGCGGTGCCACTGGCTTCGATGCTGTGCGGGAATGTCTGGCGGGCCATCAATCCGTGGACCGGACCCGTCATCATCGCGCGGCAGATCCTGGACCGCACGGCAGGCGCCGGCCTGTCCCGGCTGGGCCACTGGCCCGCTGTTGCGGGGTTCGCGGGTTTCATCTGGTTCATGATGATCTCATTGTCGCCGGATGATCCTTTCGTGCTGGCGCAGGTGGCGGGCCTTTACTGGCTGGTGATCTTCGTCCTTGCCGTGGCCGAGGGGGAGGAGTGGCTGCAAAAGGGCGAGTTCCTGACGGTGCTGATGGGCTATCTGGCCCGCGTTGCGCCCTTTTGGTTGGAGATCCGGGGGAACCGCGCGCGGCTGATGCGGGGCTGGCCGGGGGCGCAGGTGTTGGAGATGCCGCCCCTTGATGCGGGGCAAGTGGCCTTTGTCACCCTTGCGCTGGCGGGTCTGACGTTTGACGGCTTGGCCGACACCTTCTGGTGGCAGGGGCTGATCGGGGAGAACCCGTTAGAGCCGACGGGACGATCGGCGGTGATGGGGGTCAATACGCTGGGCCTTGTGGGGGTGTGGGGGCTGACGGTCGCGACCATCCTTGGCGTGATCTGGCTGGGTCGGGCGATTGGCGGGCGGGGCTTTGCGCTGGGTCCGGTGATGCTGTCTTTTCTGGCCATCGCGGCGGGCTATCACGCAGCGCATTACCTGATCATGTTGCTAACAACGGGGCAGTATACTTTGGCCGCGCTGAACGATCCGTTCTTCCGGGGCGATGCATGGCTTGGTCTGCCGCCCTTCTACGTCTCTTTCGGGTTTCTGACGGATACCCGGATCATGCCGCTTCTCTACGCCTTGCAGTTCGGTGCCATCCTGCTGGCGCATCTGCTGGCGGTCTACCTTTCCCTACGGCTGGTTGGGCCGGGGATGCGTGCCATCGCGCATCTGCCGATGACCGCGCTGATGGTGGGTTACACAATCCTTGGCCTGTGGCTTCTGTCCACCGCAAGGTCGGGGTGAAAAACAGTGGACAGAACGTTTGTATACGCACAATCTTCAACCTTAGAGGCGCGCCCAAAGAAAGCGCCCGTCAACAGCGGAGAGTGACATGACGAATGACCTTTTCGGTATCGCGCCGTCCCGGCGAAGCCTTTTGAAGGGCGCGGGGGCCGGTCTTTTGGCCAGCGCCTTTGCACCGCCCGTCTGGGCGCAGGCGGCCCCCATCAAGTTGGGCTTCCAATTGCACCGCACCGGGATCGGTGCGGCCTATGGGCGGTGGTATGAGCGCACCGCACAGGCCGCGCTGAAAGTGGTGAATGACGCAGGCGGGATCAACGGTCGCCCGGTCGAGATCGTGTTCGAAGATGACGGCACCGATCCCAAGCGCGGCGCGGAAGTGATCGAAAAGCTGACCGCGCAGCATAATGTGGACCTGATCTTCGGGCCGCTGTTCAGCCATGTCGTGATCGGGTCGGCGCCGCGCGCCGGGGAGCTTAAGGTGCCCTATCTGGTCTGTTCGGAAGGCTATCACGTCGCGTCGGGCATGCTGAACCGTTGGACGATGCAGCCCGGTATCACCGATGTGCGGGCGCAGGTATCGTCGATGGCGCCTTGGGTGATGGCGAACCTTGGCAAGAAGGTCACGATGGTCTTCCCCGACTATGCCTTTGGCCATGACCACCGCGATTTCTTTACCGCAGCCGTTCAGGCCGCGGGGGGCGAGGTTCTTGCCCAAGTGGCAATCCCGCCGACGGAAACCAGTTTTACCCGCTATTTGCCGCAGATCCCGACGGATACAGAGGTGCTGTATCACGTGATGGTCGGTCCCGCCGTTTTGACCTTCGTCAAGGAACTGGGCGAATTCTACGGCAGCGGTGCGCGTCCGCAGATCTTTGGCTTTATCGACAGCCTTGAAGCGGTCGACATCGCCTCGCCGGGGTTGGAGTTCCTTGAGGGGACGCATTTCTGGGAAGGCCATTGCCGCGCCAAGCAGGCCGATGCGACCGAATGGGAAACCGCCTACCGCACCGCGGTTGGTGTGGACGACAATGGTGCCTCGGTCAGTGACGCGAAGGACGTGGCGACCTATGCCCATATGTTCAGCGTGTGGGAGACGCTGCATGTCATCAAGGCAGGGATGGAGGCTGCGGGCTATCAAGGCCCGGCGGATCGTCAGAAATTCGTCGAGGCTGTGGAGGCGATGACCACCATGCCCGCCAGTCTGGCCCATGTGCAGGGTGACAAGGTGTTCAACGGCAAGACCCATCAGGTTTTTGGCCACCAGTTCATCAGTAAGGTCGAGGGCGGCAAACTGGTGCGCGTGCATCAGACGTCGATCGAGGACGGTGTCTATCCCGACGCCGTTGATTACACGACGCAGAGCTTCTAGGTCATGCGGCTTCTTTTGCCTTTGACTCGCCCCCCTTTCCAGGGGGGCGGGACTGCCGCAGCCTGCTGCGGGCGGTGGCTGATTTCTTATGAGCTGTCTGATTGCGCCCTGTCCGGCAAGAGGAGAGGACGGCGATGAGCTTTGGCCCCTTCCTATTGCTTGCCCTGCTGGAAGGCACGGTGATGGCCGCGGTGCTGGCGTTGACGGCGGTCGGGTTGAACCTTGTGTTCGGCGTGATGCGGGTGGTGAATGTGGCGCATGGGGAATTCTTCATGCTGGGCGCGGTCTGCGCCTGGTTTGTCACATGGTATCTGCCCATTCCCCCTGCGCTGGCATGGGTTGCCGCACTGGTGATCGCGCCCCTTGTGGTGGGGGCGGTGGCGGCGATTGCCGATGTGACGGTTTTGAAGCGGCTGAAATACGATCCCGAAGCGACGATCGTCGCGACCATTGGGCTTCTTTACATCTTCCAGCAGGCAGCACTTACCTTTTACGGGCCGGACGCGCGTCCCGTTGAGCCGCCCTTCCACCTGCGGCTGCAATTCCCGTGGTTCGGATATTCCGGCTACAAGCTGTTCGTGGTGGTCGCGGCAGGGGTGATCCTGTTGGGCGTCTGGTTGTTGATGACACGCACGCGGGCGGGACTTGTGATGCGCGCCACGCAGATTGACCGCGATACGGCGCAGAATTTCGGGATCAACGTGGACCGCGTTTATGCAGGCACCTTTGCCTTGGGCGCGGCGCTGGCGGCGGCGGCGGCAGTGTTGATCGTACCGATCCAGCAAGCGCATTACCTGATGGGGCATGACCCGCTGCTTCTGTCCTTTATCGTTGTCATCATCGGTGGGTTGGGAAGCCTGCGCGGAACCTTGGTTGCCGCGCTGGCGATTGGACTGTCGGATGGCGTCATCTCAATGTTCTTTTCGCCCACGTTGGCCAAGATCATTGCCACGCTTCTTGTGGCGCTGGTGTTGGTGTTTCGCCCGCAGGGCCTGTTTGGGGCAAAGACATGAAGGCGGGCGGCATCTGGGCGTTGCATCTGGGCGTGGTGGCCGTTCTGCTGGCGCTGGTTCTGATCCTGCCGCCCTATCATTCCAATAATCTGGCGCGGATCATGGTGCTGGCTGTCTTTGCCATGGGCTATAATCTAGCCTTTGGCTATACGGGTCTGCTGTCTTTGGGCCATGCGATGTTCTTCGCTGCGGGCATGTTCGCCATGGGACTTTCGGTCTGGCACTGGGGATGGGGTGGGGGTGCTGCACTGATGCTGGGCATCGTCGCCGGGGGAATGATGGCTGGGGCGGTGGGCCTTTTGGCGCTGCGGACGGCGGGGGTCAGTTTCATGATTGTGACGCTGATGTTCGCGCAGGCGGGGTATCTGGCCATTCTCTACTGGGGTGGCATCACCGGCGGGGATGAGGGGTTTGTGGTGGATAGCGCCGCGCGGATCGTGCTTGGCGTGGACCTGTCTGCCGATCTGCCCCGCGCACTGGCCGCGGTGGTGCTTTTTGCGGTGGCTCTGGCGGGATCGCTGGCCTTGGTGCGGTCGCGGCTAGGTCGGGTTATGGTTGCCATGCGCGAAAACGAGGAACGGTCGCGCATGCTGGGCTATGATCCGTTCCGGGTAAAGCTGGCGTCTTTGGTCATTTCGGGCGTCTATGCCGGAGCGGCGGGGGCGGCCTATGGTCTGATGTTCGGCTATGTCGGCGGCAGTTTTGCAACGATCCAGTATTCAATCCTGCCGATGCTTTATGTCCTGCTGGGTGGGGCGGGCACCGTTCTGGGTCCGGTGCTGGGTGCGGCGCTTATGTTCTATCTGATCGACACGGCATCCGGGTTCACCGATGCATGGCTGTTCTTGGTGGGTGTCGTGTTGGTGGCCTTGGTCCTATTCGCGCCAAAGGGCATTCTGGGCACCATCCGGGAAAGGGGCGCAAAATGGCTGCCCTGATGGAAGCGCGTGGCGTGGTGCGCCATTTCGGCGGACTCAAGGCCGTGGATGGCGTGGATTTTGCGCTGGAGCAGGGCGAGATCCATGCCCTGATCGGGCCGAATGGGGCGGGCAAAACGACTTTTGTCAGCCTGCTGTCGGGCCGGTTGCCTGTGCAAGCGGGGCAGATCACGCTGGCAGGGCGCGATATCACCGCCTTGCCCGCCCATGCGCGGGTGCGGGCAGGGATCGCCTATACCTTTCAGATCACCTCAATCTATCCCCGACTGTCGGTGTTCGAAAACGTCGCGCTGGCGGTGCAATCGCGAGGGGGCGACATTGCGCAGGGCGTGGCGTCGGCGCTGGCGCGGGTGAACCTGACGGGGTTTGAGGCGCAGGAGGCGGGCACCCTGTCTTATGGCCATCAGCGCCTGTTGGAGGTGGCGATGGGCCTTGCGCTGCATCCTCGTGTCCTGATCCTTGATGAACCCACGCAGGGTTTGGCCGCGGGCGAGATCGAGGGGTTCAAGGCGCTGGTGCGGGGGTTGGTCCCGGAAACGACGGTTCTGCTGATTGAGCACAACATGGACGTTGTGATGGACCTTGCCCATCGGATCACGGTTCTGAACTTTGGTCAGGTTCTTGCAGTGGGCACCCCTTCCGAGGTGCGGGCCGACAGGTCGGTGCAAGAGGCCTATCTGGGGGGTGACCATGCTGCGGGTTGAGGGTGTCACCGCTGGATATGGTCCTGTTACCGTCTTGCGCGACGTGACCTTTGCGGCGCGGCCGGGTGAAGTGACCTGTGTCATGGGCAGGAACGGCGCGGGGAAATCCACGCTGATGAAATGCATCATGGGGCTGGTTCCGGCGCAGACCGGGTCGGTCACACTGGACGGGGTTGCCGTGCATAGCCTGCCTGCGCATCGCGTGCCGCTGCATGGCATCGCCTATGTTCCGCAAGGCCGCCGATTGTTCGGCCCGATGACGGTGGACGAAAATCTGTCGGTGGGCCTTTTGGCAAGGGGTGGCGGTGCCGAGGTCCGCAATGCGGTGCTGGACCTGTTCCCACGATTGCGAGAGCGGCTGGATCAAGTGTCTTCGACCCTGTCAGGGGGGGAACAGCAGATGCTGGCGATTGCGCGGGCGCTTTGTCTGGAACCCAAGGTTTTGCTTCTGGATGAACCGACCGAGGGCCTTCAGCCGTCGATGATCCGGCTGATACAGGAGACGATCGTGAAGCTGAAGGAAACCGGTGTGGCGACGGTTCTGGTGGAACAGCGGGTCGAGGCGGTGCTGCGGATGGCCGATCAGGTGTCCTTCATGGCGAATGGCGCGGTGGTTGAAACGCTGCGCGCTTCGGACCTGACCGCGACGGCCGTGCAATTTGCCGATCACGTGGGGGTCTGAATGGCGGGGCTGGTCGCTGGCGTTGATGTGGGCGGCACCTTTACCGATCTGGTGGTGGTCGATGCCGAGGCGGGGCGGGTGACGCTGGCCAAGGTGCCGACGACCCTGCCCAATCAGGCGGGCGGGGTGCTGGATGCCTTTGCGGCGGCGGGGGCGGATCTTGCCGCGCTGGACCTGATCGTTCATGGCACCACGACGACCACCAATGCGGTTCTGGAACGCCGTCTGGCGCGGACGGGCATGATCACCACGGCAGGTTTTCGCGATGTGCTGGAACTGGGGCGGCGGACGCGGCCCCAAGCCTATGGGATGCACGGGCATTTCGTGCCCGTGATCCCCCGCGATCTGCGGCTTGAGGTGGCCGAGCGGATGGATGCCCGCGGCAATGTGCTGATCCCGCTGAATGAGGATGCTGTGGCGCAGGCGGTTCGGGATCTGTTGCAGGCGGGGTGCGAAAGTCTGGTGATCCATTTCCTTCATGCCTATGCAAACCCCGCCCATGAAAGGCGGGCGGGAGAGATTGCTGCCGGGCTTTGGCCCAACGATCACATCACTTTGGGCCATGCGATCCTGTCTGAAAGCCGGGAATACGAGAGGGGGGTTACAGCCGCCGTTAATGCCGCGGTCCGGCCGCTCTTGGAACGCTATGTGGCGCGGCTGGCGGATCGGCTGGCGGAACGGGGCTATAGGCGCGAACTCTTGGTGATGAACGGCAATGGCGGCATGGTGGGCGCGCGGGCCGTGTCGCGCGAGGCGGTCAAGACCGTCATGTCCGGTCCGGCATCGGGGGTGATGGCGGCGGTGGCGACGGGGCGGCGCGCGGGGTTTCCCGATCTGCTGACCTATGACATGGGCGGCACCTCGACCGATGTCGCGATGATCCGAGGCGGAGTTGCGCCGGTATCGTCCGAGATCGAGGTGGAATATGCCATGCCGATCCATGTGCCGATGGTCGATGTGCGCACCGTGGGCGCGGGCGGCGGGTCGATTGCGCGGGTGGGGCCGGGAGGCCTGCTCAAGGTCGGCCCTGAAAGCGCGGGATCGGTTCCGGGACCGATCTGCTATGGTCGTGGCGGGACGGAAGTTACCATCTCGGACGCCAACCTGATCCTTGGCCGCCTGCCGGCTGATCGGTTCGGGGCGGGGGCCGAGGCTGCGCGGGCGGCGATGGATGCACAGATCGGCGGACCCCTCGGCCTGTCGGTTGAGCAGGCCGCCGAGGCTGTTCTCCGGCTGGCCGACACGCATATGGCGGGGGCCGTGCGGATGGTGTCGATCTCGATGGGTGCCGATCCAAGGGATTTTGCCCTGTTCGCCTTTGGCGGCGCGGGGCCTTTGCATGCGGTGGCGCTGGCCCGCGAATTGGCGGTGCCGCGTGTCTTGATCCCGGCGCGTCCGGGGATCACCAATGCGCTTGGCTGTGTGGTGGCCGATCTGCGGCATGATTTCGTCCGCACGCTGAACCGCCCGCTGGATGCGGTGGACATGGCCGATGTGCATGGGGTTCTGGCCGCGCAAGAGGCCGAGGGTCGCCGCCTGATCGGACAGGAGCGGATCGCGCTGACCGGCCTGCGCGCCGAATATGCCGCCGAGATGCAGTTCGTGGGCCAGACGCACCTGTTGCGGGTGCCTTTGCCGACGGCCACGCCCACGCGGGATGAAATGCAGGCCTTGTTTGAGGCAGCCTATCACGCACGGTTCCGGGTGGACCTGCCCATGATCCGTGCGAACCTTGTGAACCTGACCTGTTCGGTGATCGGGATGCGGCCGGAACTGGATCTTTCAGTGCTGATTGATCCAGCGGGGCGAAAGGCCCGCGCCGAAGCAAAGGGCCATCGCCGGGTCTGGTTCGGCGGCTGGCATGATACGCCGGTCTATTGGCGTGACCACCTGCCCTTGGAGTTGAACCTGCAAGGCCCCGCAATCATCGAGCAGATGGATACGACCATCGTGATCGAACCGGGCTGCACGGTGTCATCGGACATGGACGGCAATCTGATCGTCGAGGTGCCGCATGGTTGATCCGGTTACATTGGCCGTCATTCAGGCCGGGTTGCAGCAGGTCTGCGATGAGATGGACCTGACCTTTTCCCGGGCCGCCTTTTCCCCGGTGATTGCCGAGGCCGATGACCGTTCCGATGGCATCTATGACGCCACCGATGGTAGTTTGATCGCGCAGGGATCGAAGGGTTTGCCGGTCTTTGTGGGGGTGATGCAGTTCTCTACCCGCACGCTGATCGCGCGTATCCGTGACGCGGTGACCGCTGCGCCGGAACCGGGCGACATCTATATCGTGAATGACCCTTATCTGGGTGGCACGCATCTGATGGATGTGCGCTTTGCGATGCCGGTCTGGCGCGAGGGCAAGATTTTCTGCTGGCTGTCCAACACGGGACATTGGCCCGATACAGGCGGCGCGGTGCCGGGTGGGTTTTCCGCCAGCGCCACCAGCGCCGAGCAGGAAGGATTGCGCCTGCCGCCCGTAAAGCTGTTCAAGCGGGGCGTGATGGATGCCGAGATCTGGCAAATCATCTGTTCCAACATCCGTGTCAGCGAACAGCGCATCGGCGATGTGAAGGCGCAGGCCGGTGCCCTTTTGGTGGGGGCGGAACGGCTTTGCGCCTTGTTGGACAGATATGGTGACGCCACGGTGCAAGAAGCGATTTCCGCAATGCGTGGGCTTGCGGCAGCGCAGATGCGGGCGATGCTGGCCCTGATCCCCGAAGGGACCTATCGCGCCACGGCGACGGTGGACAGCGATGGGGTGGTGAATGCGCCCTTGACCATTGCGTTGTCGGTTACCCGGGCGGGCGATGGGCTGACTTTCGATTTCACCGGGTCTTCGGCACCCTGTGCTGGGCCGATGAATTCGGTCCGGGCGACAACGCTCTCGTCGGTCTATCTGGCGATGCGGCACATTTTCCCCGACGTTCCGATCAGCGCGGGGGCCTTTGAACCTTTGGACGTGACCGGGATTGCGGGCACCTTTCTGGATGCAGCTTATCCGCGCCCGGTCTCTGGCTGCGCCGCCGAGGTGAGCCAGCGGATTGCAGAGGCGGTCTTTGCTGCATTGGTGCAGGCCTTGCCGGATCGCGTGACGGCGGCACCGGCGGGGACATCGGGCAATTTCGGATTGGGAGGACATGATCCGGAAACCGGCGCGGATTACGTGATGTATCAGATATCGGGTGGCGGATATGGTGGCTTTGCCGGGGGCGACGGCATCGCCAATGGCTGTTCCACCATCGGTATCTCGAAAGCGCCGCCGGTTGAGATCATGGAGCAGAAGTTCCCCGTCCTTTATCGTCGTTATGCCCTGCACGAAGGGTCGGGCGGTGCGGGGAAGCACCGCGGCGGTCTTGGTTTGGATTACGAGATCGAGCTTCTCCGCGGCACCGCACGTGCGAGCTTTGTGATGGACCACGGACTGACCGGTCCGCAGGGTGTCCTTGGCGGGGGCGACGGGGCGGTGAACAGGGTTGAGGTCATGCGGGACGGAAAAGTCCTTGTGCCCGAACACCTGTCCAAGGCGCAGGATATTGCGCTAGCCCCAGGTGATAGCGTGCGTGTCCGCACCCCGGGCGGCGGAGGCTATGGAAATCCGGCAGAGCGTGATCCGGAACGGGTTGCCGAAGACCTTAGGCTTGGCCGCTATTTGGCCGAAGATATTCAGCGTCTTTGGCCACATGCGGCGAAAGCGCCGGGATGATGCCGACGTTAAGCACAGCAAGATTGCCCGCAAGGCGGCGCAGAACTAGGGTCGATCTGCGCCGTTTTTGAAGGAGCTGTCTTGTCGCCCACCCGTTTTCCGTTCTGGTTGGCCTCTGTCCTTGTCTTGCTTGCCTCGGCTTTGGCGGGGTGGCTGGCATGGACCACGACGCTTGACCGTCTTTTGGATGAGACGGCACGGCGCGGCGACAATGTTTTGCAATTGGCGGTTTCGGCGCTTGCCGGGCAGCTTGACCGGTACGAGCGTTTGCCAAGCTTGATTGCCGAACAGACCGTGATCCGGCAGCTTGCCGCCGACCCGGAAAATCCGGTGCTGCGGGCGCAGGTGAATGGCTATCTGGAGCGGATTCAGGGTCAATTGGGCGCGTCAGATATCTATCTCATGGATGCGCGCGGCGAGACGGTTGCGGCGTCAAACCATGCCACCCCGACCAGCTTTGTCGGCGGAAACTTTGCCTTTCGGCCCTATTTCAGCGATGCCATCAAAGGGGGGTTGGGACGGTTCTACGCCTTGGGAACCACAAGTGGGAAGCGCGGCTACTACTTTGGCGCGCCGGTGCATGTGGGAGAGACGATTGCGGGCGTTCTGGTCTTTAAGATCGATCTTGATGCCATCGAAGAGACATGGCGGGGTGGGGATTATGCGGTTCTGGTTGCCGATCCGGATGGGGTGATTTTTCTGTCCAGCCGACCGGATTGGTTGTTTCAGGCCTTGGCACCCTTGGGAGAGGATGCCCTTGCCCGGATCACGGAAACGCGCCGCTATGCCGAACGCGTGGTCATACCGGCCGATGTGACCGAGGACCGGGTCTATCTTGGGCAGCATGTCCTGCGGCTGGCGGGTGTGGAGTTTCTTCAGCGCGACCTCCCCATGCCTGAGGCGGAGTGGCAGGTGCATGTGCTGATTGAAACGGCACCGGCGCGGCAAGGGGCGTTGAACCTTGCCGCGGTTGCGATGTTGTCGGTGGGGCTGTTGTCGCTGCTTGCTGGGATCTTGTGGCAACGGCGGCTGCGCATGTCTGAGCGTCTATCCATCCAGGCGCAGGCGCGGGCTGAATTGGAGCGGCGCGTGGCAGAACGGACGGCAGAATTGCGCCAAGCGCAGGCCGATCTGGTGCAGGCGGGCAAGCTTGCGGCTTTGGGGCAAATGTCGGCGGCGCTGAGCCACGAGTTCAATCAGCCTTTGGCAGCAGCGCGGAACTTTGCCGACAATGCCGGGGTTCTGATGGACCGGGGGCGGATGGAAGAGGCCCGAGGGAATATTGACCGCATTCTAGGTCTGATCGATAGGATGTCGTCGATCAGTAGCCATCTGCGCAGTTTCGCGCGCAAGCCGGGCCAGAAGCTCAGCGCGGTCGACCTGTCGGAGGTGATTGATGCGTCGCGGGCCATCGCTGAGTTGCGGATCGCCGCGGCGCAGGCGGTGTTGGTGATGCATCTGCCCGAGGATTTGCCCCCGGTGGTGGCTGGCCCGGTGCGGTTGCAGCAGGTGCTGGTCAATCTGCTGACCAATGCCGCCGATGCGGTTGAGGGACGCGCGACACGCCGCATTGATCTGTGTGCCGAGGTAGAAGGGGATATGGTGGTCATTCGGATTGATGACAGCGGCGAGGGCGTGCCAGAGGCGGTGCGCGACCGGATTTTCGATCCGTTTTTTTCCACCAAGGGCGTGGGGCGCGGGTTGGGGCTGGGGCTGTCGATATCGTATAACATCGTCAAGGACTTTGGGGGGGATATTGAGGTCACGGATGCGCCGGGCGGAGGGGCCAGATTCACGCTGCGCCTGCGGCAGGGGGTGGAGGCTGCGGCGGTTTCGCGGGCGGCAGAATGACCGGCATGCGTATCTTCCTTGTTGATGACGAACCCGAGATGCGCGCGTCCACGGCGCAGGCTTTGGATCTGGCGGGGTTCGCAGTGGAGGAATTCGCGGCTGCAGAGCGGGTGACGGATCTGGTCAGCTTTGGACTTCCGGGCGTGGTGCTGACGGATATTCGCATGCCGGGGATGGACGGGCTTTCCCTTATGAACCGTATCCATGAGATTGACCGGGATATTCCTGTCATTCTGGTTACTGGGCATGGGGATGTGCAACTGGCGGTGCGGGCCATGCGCGAAGGTGCCTATGATTTTGTTGAAAAGCCCTTTTCAGCAGGACAGTTGACCGAAATCATCGCGCGCGCGGCGGAGTATCGGCGGCTGGTTCTGGAAAACCGCGTGCTGCGTGCTGCGGCGGGGCAGGCCGATGATCTGGAACAGCGGTTGATTGGGCGGTCAAATGCGATGATCGACCTGCGCCGCCGCATTCGCACCATCGGGCCGAGCGAGGCCGATATCCTGATCGTCGGTGAAACAGGATCGGGCAAAGAGGTGGTGGCGCGCGCGCTGCATGACATGTCGGCGCGGGCCCGCAAGCCGCTGGTCACCATCGACTGCGCGGCTTTGCCTGCGGCGCTTATTGAAAGCGAGTTGTTCGGTCATGAGGCGGGTGCCTTTCCGGGGGCGTTGAGGCCGCGGTTTGGCAAGTTCGAACACGCGCGCGGCGGCACCGTTCTTCTGGACGATATCGCGTCCATGCCGCTTGACCTGCAAGGCAAGTTGGTGCGGGTGATCGAGGATCGGACCGTGACCCGGCTGGGTTCCAACCAACCCATCGAGTTGGATGTGCGGTTCATGGCAACGGCGCGTGTGCCATTGGAAGCCGAGGTGGAGGCGGGCCGTTTCCGCGCTGATCTTCTTTATCGTCTGAACGTTGTGACGTTGCAGGTGCCGCCGCTTTCGGCGCGGCGCGAGGATGTGCCGCTTTTGTTTCTGCGGCTGTTGGCCGAAGCGGCAAGCCGCCACCGGACCGAGGTGCCGGAGGTGCCGCCCGCTGTGATTGCGCAATTGGCTGGACGGGATTGGCCGGGAAATGTGCGCGAATTGCGCAATGCGGCGGATCGCTTTGCCCTTGGCCTTGGCGAGGGGATCGTGCCGGACGAGGCGCCGGGGCGTCTGGCCAAGCGGGTGGCGGATTTCGAAAAGCGCGAGATTGAGGCGGCGCTTGCGGCGCATCAGGGCAATCTGCGTCCGGTCTACGAATCCCTTGGTCTTTCCCGCAAGACGCTGTGGGAAAAGATGCAGAAGCATCGCATCGACAAGGCCGCTTTCGGGCTGGATGACGGGGATTAGTGGCGCTTTCCCCCCATCCTCTGGGGCGTGATGTTACGGTTTCCACACATGCCCGGCGAAGGAGCGCAAGTTGTTTGCGCAAACGGTTCGACGGACTGTTGTTTGGCGAGAAGCGAGTTGATCTTGTCCCGCCTGTCGGTGGGAACGGGAGGTTTCCGCCACGTTCTTTTGGGAGGAAAAATGCTGTTCAAGACCTTCTCCGCCGCCGCTGTGGCGGCTGTTTTCGCAACGGGTGCCTTTGCGCAGGATCGCGCAGATTGGCCGAGCGATATGACCATCGGGACGGCCTCGCAGGGCGGGACCTATTTCGTTTATGGCAATGGGTTTGCTGGCTACATCTCAGAGGCGTTGGGCATCAACGCGACGGGTGAGGTGACCGGTGGTCCGGTGCAGAACGTGACGCTGGTGCAGACCGGGGATCACCTGATGGGGCTGGTCACGATGGGGCCGGCCTATGATGCATGGAACGGCAAGTCGGAACTTGCACCGGGGCTGGAGCATAAGGATATCCGTGCGCTTTTCCCGATGTATCAGACGCCGTTTCAGGTGGTTGCGCTGAAGTCTTCGGGGATCACGAGCGTTTCCGATCTGGCTGGCAAGCGCGTTTCGGTTGGGCCTGCGGGTGGCACGCCGGGGACGTATTGGCCGCAATTCATGGCGACGCTGGGGGTTGAGGCGACGATATCCAATGCAGGCGCGGCGGATGCGGCAGGACAGTTGACCGACGGGCTGATTGATGCCTTCGCTTTTGCGGCGGGCGTGCCGATTTCGGCCTTTGCCGAATTGGCGGCGCAGCAGGATGTGGTCATGTTCGGCTTTACCGCGGAAGAGCAGGCCAAGGTTCTGGAGGGCTTCCCGGCGATGGCGCCTTTCGTCATCCCGTCGGGCACCTATGCGGGGCATGATTACGATCAGGGCACCGTGGCGCTGTGGAACTTTGCCATTGCGCATAAGGACATGCCCGAAAGCCTGGCCTATGAGATCACCAAGCTGGCGCTGGAAAACAATGACCGCATGGTCCAGATTCACGCCACCGCAGCCGAGACGTTGGCGGAGAACTGGGACAAGAACACTTTCATGCCCTTCCACCCCGGAGCGGTGCGCTACTTTGAGGAAAAGGGCATCAGCATTCCCGATACCCTGAAATAAGACGGCTAAACCCGCACCCAGAAGGGGCGCCCCATACCGGGGCGCCTCTTTCCAAAGGAATGTGATCGGGGGACAGACCCATGACAGCGCAAAGTGCCGGTGCGTCCGAAGCGGACATCGCATCTGGCGTGGACAACGAGATCTTCGCAGCCAACCAGCGCCAGCCGACAGGGACGATCGGCCTTGTCATGGCGGGGCTGTGCGTGGCCTATACGGCCTTTCATATCGGGGTGATGAACCTTTATCCGCTGGAAACTTGGACCTATCGCCTGATCCATGTGGGCGGCGGGCTGGCTATCGGGTTTCTTCTGTTTTCCTCGATGACATTCGCGGAAGGCGGAAAAACTTCGCGCAAGGGGCGCGATGTGCTGGTTGTGCCGGGCCTTTTGCTTATCCTTGTGGCGCTGGCGCAGGCGCTCGCCCCATGGCTGGGTTTCGGAGCAGGCGTTGATCCCGCAGCACCGGCGGATGCGTGGCGGTGGAGCTTTGGCCTTCCGCTTGCGATCGGGACAGGCTGGGTGCTGCTCATCGGCTGGACTATGCCGGATGCCCGTCGCGCAAGGCTGGACCTTGCAGATGTGGCACTTGCCGTCGCGGCGATTGTGGTGACGCTGTACATCATCTTTCACGCACCGGCCTTGCGGCTGCGGGCAGGGACGGCATTGGCCAAGGAAGCCGATATGTGGGCGGCGCTGATTGGGGTGGTGCTGATCCTTGAACTGACGCGGCGCATGGCGGGCTTGGCGCTGGTCATTATCGCGTCGATCTTCGTGATCTATAGCTTTGTTGGGCCGTGGCTTCCGGGCATCCTTTATCATCGTGGCTACAGCCTGACGCGCTTCTTTACCTATATCTTCACTGATCAGGGCATCCTTGGCCCGACCACGGCGATTTCGTCGACCTATATCATCCTATTCGTGGCCTTTGCCGCCTTCTTGCAGGCGTCGCGGGTGGGGGAATATTTCGTCAACTTTGCCTTCGCGGCCGCCGGGGATCGGCGTGGGGGACCGGCGAAGGTGGCGGTCTTCGGATCGGGTCTGATGGGCATGATCAACGGGACCAGCGCGGGTAATGTGGTTGCGACCGGGTCCCTGACCATCCCCTTGATGAAGCGCGTGGGATACAAACCCCAAACAGCCGCAGCGGTGGAGGCTGCCGCCAGTTCGGGCGGGCAGATCCTGCCGCCGATCATGGGGGCAGGGGCCTTCATCATGTCAGAAATCACGGGGATCGCCTATTCTGACATCGTGATTGCGGCAATCATCCCGGCCCTTCTGTATTTCACCAGCGTCTATTTCAACGTGGATCTGGCCGCGCAGAAATACGACATGAAGGGACTGCCACGTTCCGAATTGCCGCAGTTCCGGCGGTTGGCACGGCAAGCCTTCCTCTTCATCCCGATCTTCATTCTGATCGGCGCTCTGTTCATGGGATATTCGGTGATCCGCGCCGGAACGCTGGCCATGGGGGCGGCAGCCGTGGTGAGTTGGTTGACCCCGGTACGCATGGGGGTGAAGGAGATCCTCTTCGCGTTGGAGATTTCCACGAAGATGACGTTGCAGCTTGTCGCGGTCTGCGCGGCGGCGGGTATCATCGTTGGGGTGATCGCCCTGACCGGGCTTGGCACCCGGTTTTCATCGCTGCTGTTGGGTCTGGCCGAGAATACGCAGGTCGTGGCGCTGTTCTTTGCGATGGTCGTGTCGATCATCCTTGGCATGGGGATGCCGACAACGGCGGCTTATGCCGTGGCGGCCAGCGTCATCGCGCCGGGCCTGATCACGATGGGGATCGAACCGCTGACGGCACATTTCTTCATCTTCTACTTTGCCGTGATGTCCGCAATCACCCCACCTGTGGCCCTTGCGGCCTATGCCGGGGCGGCCATTGCACAATCAGACCCGATGCGGACGAGTGTTGAGAGCTTTAAGATGGGGCTGGCGGCCTTTATCGTGCCGTTCATGTTCTTCTCTTCGCCTGAACTGCTGATGCAGGGGGAATTCCTCGACATTCTGCATGTCGTCGTTGGCGCATTGCTGGGGGTCTATCTTCTGTCAAGCGCGGTGCAGGGCTGGTTCTTCGGGCCTTTGCATATCGTCTTGCGGGGGGTGATGGTTCTGGCGGCCATGGCGATGATCGACTCTGGTTTCCTGACCGACGCTGTAGGCTTTGGCACGGCCATCCTGATCTGGGCGTTCCAAAAGAAGATGCTGAAGTCAGATCGCGTGGCGCGGGGGGCGGATTGAGGAATGGTAGGCTTGTGACGCCCTTATTCTGACAGAGGTTTTCGGGGCGCGGTGTGGATCGCGCCCCGTTTTCTGTTGGGATCGTCCTTCGAAAACGGTGGATGGCGGCGCAGGGAGTGGGAAGCGTTGGGCAAATGATGCCAAGGATAGTGCGGGGTCAGACCGTACTTGCCACGATCGCCTGCGCCAGATGGGCCGAAGCTGCCACCCCGTCAATCAAAGGCCGACCTGTGCGACGTGCCAGTTCATCGCGCAGTGGGGCCATACCCGCACAGCCCAAGGCCACAGCCCGCCCGCCAAGAGCCTCGGTCGCCATGATCCCGTCGGATAGGCGGGCAAGAACGGCTTCTCCACCCCGCTCCACCTCTAGCACGGGCAGACCGCTGGCTATGACGGACCGGCAGGCCCGGTCTAGCCCGTAATGGGCGATGTTTTCCTGCAAGACGGGCACCGAAACCTGAAGCGTTGTCAAAACCGAAAAGCTGCCAAAGGCCAAGGCGGCCATCACATAGGCTGCCTGCCCGATCCCGATCACCGGGCAATGTGCTGCTGCGCGCAAGGCATCCAGACCTGTATCGTCGAAACAGGCGATCACGATCACCTCTGCCCCGATCTTGGCTGCGTCGGGCAGCATCGCCATCAGCCCAATCACGGCAGCGGCCCCATCTTCTGGCCCCTGAATGGCGGCGGGTCCGGAATGGTTGGTCCAGCCCAAAATCTCTGCCCCCGGCAGGGCGGCTGTTGCAACGGCCACGATCTGATCGGTCATCGATACGGTGGAATTGGGGTTCAGATACAAAAGCCGCACGTCAAATCCCCTTGCCCGCATCGGAACCAAGCCGCGCCCGACGCCGCGCCATCCCCCAGACGGTCAGCAGGAACACCCCGATGACAATCAACGAAAAGACGGTGGTCAGCGTGCCAAGCGCATAGATCACGGGTGTGGTGACATTTGTCGTCATACCGAAGATTTCGAGCGGGAGCGTGTTGTAGCTGCCCGCCGTCAGCAATGTCCGGGCGAATTCGTCATAGCTGAGGGTGAAGCCGAACAACCCGACCCCGATCAGCGATGGCGCGATGATGGGCAGGACGACGTATCGGATCGTCTGCCAAGGTGTTGCCCCCTGATCCCGTGCCGCTTCTTCATAGCTGCGGTCAAAGCGGTTGAAGACTGCGAACATGATCAGCAGGCCGAAGGGGAGGGTCCAAGTCAGCTGGGCGCCAAAGCCCGATGTGGCCCAATGGACGGTCAGGCCTGTCTGCCCAAAGATGAGCCCAACCCCAAGCGAAACGAGGATGGACGGGATCACCAGCGATGCGATGGTCAGGTAGAACAGCACCCCTGACCCGGCAAAGCGTTTGCGGAAAGCCAGACCTGCCATGACGGATACGACAACTGTGGTGACCATCACCATCAGACCCAGCACAAAAGACCGCCGGAACGCCCCCCAGATATCGCCCACGGCCTGTTGCTGAAACAGTTCGCGGAACCAGTGTAGCGATGTTCCCTGCATGGGAAAGGTCAGCCCGCCGCCTTCACCCTGAAAGCTCAGGATGCCGATGGTCACGGTGGGGCCGTAAAGGAACAGGACGAAGAGGCAGAAGAAGGCGGTCAGCCACCAGAAACTCGCCGGGCGTTTTTCCATGGCTACAGCTCCTTCCGGATATTGACGAAGCGCAGCAGGATTCCGATCACGATCAGCAATGTGCAAAGCAGAACCACCGCCGTGGCCGAGGCAGAGGGGTATTGCAGAAGCCCGATATCGTTGGAAATCAGTCGCCCCACATTGGCGCTTTGGCTGCCCGACATGAAGCGGACGGTGATGAAGTCGCCCATGACCAGCGTCAGGACGAAGATTGTCCCGATCATGATCCCCGGCTTGGTCAGCGGAAGGATCACATGGACCAGGGTCTGAAAGCCCGACGCCCCGTTGTCCCGTGCCGCCTCGAGCAGATTGCGGTCGATCCGCATCATCGTGTTGAAGATCGGCACCACCATGAACAGGGTGTAAAGATGTACGAAGGCGAGGATCACCGAGAAATCGGAATAAAGCAGCCATTCCAGCGGTTCGTCGATCATTCCCCAATGGACCAATGTTTGATTGGCCAGCCCGTTGCGGCCAAGGAAGGGGATCCATGAAATCATTCGGATGATGTTCGACGTCCAGAATGGGATCGTGCAGAGCAGGAAAAGCGCGATCTGGATGTTCTGGCTGCGGATGTGAAAGGCCAGATAATAGGCCACCGTGAACCCGATAGCCAAAGTCAGCGCCCAAGTGATGAAGGCATATCGGAATGTCGCGGCAAAGACCTTCCAAGTCACGGCAGAGCCGAACAGGAATTCGTAATTCTCGAAACTGAAGGCCGGGACGATGGAGAACTCTGTCGCCTGCCAGAAACTTACGATCACAATCGTGATGATCGGCAGCACAAGGAAGAATGCCAGCACCGCCACCAGCGGTGCCGCCAGCAGCCAGCCCGTCAGCGTTTCGCGCGATGTTGCCTTCACCTTGATTGTCCCTAGTCCCGGTTTCTGAAACTGGGCCGGGGGCAAACTCCCCCGGCCCACCACTCGTCACCACATCATGCGGCGATGAACTCGTTCCATTTGCGGACCATGTACTGGTTTTCGTCCATCACTGCGTTCCAGCAGGCCACATGGCCCATCCGATCGTAGAAGGACCCGCCATCGCGGCTATCCCCGGCTCCGGCAAGCTTGTCGCCCGTCGGGCTGGTGATGTCGCCGGTCGCGGGCTTACCCTCGAACCAGTAACCCCATTCGTCGGCGGTCATGAACTCTTTCGAGGTTTCGGGGACGGCGGAGTAATAGCCCTGCCGCATCAGATAGCCACCAACCCAGCCGGACAGATACCAGTTGATGTATTCATAGGCCGCATCCAGCGCCATGCCCGACAGGCCGGCCGACAGACCGATGCCGCCACCCCAGCTGCGATATCCTTCCTTGAGCGGTTGATAGACGCAAGGAATCCCTCGCGACTTCACCGCAGTGATGGCCGGCGACCACATCGACTGGATCACGACCTCGCCCGAGGCCATCAAGTTGACCGACTCGTCAAAGGTCTTCCAGAAGGCGCGGAACTGGCCCGCTTTCTTGGCTTCGGTGAAGATCGCGATGGTTTTGTCGATCTCTTCCTTGGTCATGTTGCCTTTGTCGGCATACTGAACTTCGCCCATCGCTTCGCAGACCATGGCCATGTCCATGATCCCGATGGAGGAGATGTCCAGAATGGACGCCTTGCCCTTGAATTCGGGATTCAGAAGTTCGGTCCAGCTTTCGATCGGGCGGCCGATCAGATCGGGCCGGATGCCCAAGGTATCGGCGTTGTAGATCGTGGGGATTAGGGTCATCCAACCCGTTTCTTCAGTGGCGAAGGTGGTGGCACCGGGGCCTTCGACAAAGCCCACCGTATGCGGTGCGGTGCCCTGTGCGATGACGCTTTCTGGCGTGAGCTTGCCAGAACGGAAGATGCCAACGATCTTGTCATAGTTCTTGATCTTGCTGGTATCCATCGCCTGCAAGTTGCCTGTCGGCCAGACCTTCTTGCAGATCCAGTATTCGATATCGGCGATGTCAAAGCTGTCGGGCTGGGTCGCGGCGCGCTGCGTCACGGCATCCGAGTCAAGCGCCGTCATTTCCAGCGTGAAGCCAAGGTCTTCCTTCACCTTCATCGCCACGTCATTGAGATTGGACACCCCGGTGCCGAACTGGCGCAGGGTGATGTCCTTGATCTCTTGCGCCCAGATCATCGGTGCGGGCAGGGCGGTGGCGGCAAAGGCAGCGGCGCCGCCTTTCAGTAGCGAGCGGCGGGTATATCTCATCTTTGACATGTCATGTCCCTCTGTTGGTTGTCTTGGCGATGGTTTGGTCAGGCTTGGAGGCGGTGCAGCCGCCCCTCCTCCCAGGTCAGGCGGACCTGCGCACCGGGGCTTATTTCATTGGAGAAGAAGGCCGCCTCGGGCATCAGCGCGATCAGCGCCTCGCCCGCCTCGGTCTGAGAAGCGATGGCGACGCGGTCGCCCTGATATTCGATGGCTTGCACTGTCGCGGGCAGGCCACTGTCGCCGATCCTGATTTCATCCTGCCGGATCGCATGCCGCGCACCGTTCAGCGTGATGACATTGTGGCCGCCCATGAACCGCGCGACGAATTCCGTGCGCGGTGCGTTGAAAACCTCACGCGCCGGTCCCGCCTGTTCGATCACGGCGTTGTTCATGACCACAACCTCGTCGGCCAAGGCGAGCGCCTCGTCCTGCCCGTGTGTGACGTGGATGAAGGTGATCCCCAGCTCCCGTTGGAGGCGTTTCAATTCCCCCCGCATGCGAATGCGAAGGAAGGGATCCAATGCCGATAGGGGTTCGTCCAGCAACAGCACTTCCGGGTCAGAGATCAGTGCCCGCGCCAGCGCCACACGCTGCTGCTGACCGCCGGAAAGCTGCGCGGGCAGACGTTCCGCCAGATGGGTCATATCGACGAGTTCCAGCATCTCCATCGCGCGGGCATGACGCGCGGCCTTGTCCACGCCTTTCATCCGCAGCGAAAAGGCCACGTTGTCCTTCACCGACAAATGCGGAAACAGCGCGTAGTTCTGAAACATCATAGCCGTCCCGCGTTTGGCAGGCGGCAGGGCCGAGATATCGCGTCCCGACAGAAGGATAGACCCTTCGGACACGCTTTCATGCCCAGCGATCATCCGCAGCGTCGAGGATTTCCCGCAACCCGATGGGCCAAGTAGGCAGACATAGCTGCCCGGGGCGAAGACATGGTTCAGGTCGTTCACCGCGACCGTCGTCCCGTAGCGCTTGGTCAGATGTGCAAGTTCCAGATCATGCGCTGTCCGCATCGCCGATGGTCCCCCGTTTCCGTGATCCTGCGGTGCGGTTGGGGAGAATCGGCAGCGGATTCCTGTGCCACGGGGTCAGGAATCCTAGGATGCCTTATTTTTTTGCGCTCGCAGAAATTCTGTGCTCAATTATCAACACAAAATTGTATACAATCATGTTGAAAACCTTGCCCCTTGCCTGTCCCCTACCGCTCCTCCAACTTTCCTGCGAGAGAGGCGCAATGGACCAGCCCGTTAAGGAACCCGCATCCGACATGATCGCCGCACAGCTTGCCTTGGCGGTGCATGAGCATCGCTTGGCCCCTGGGACAAAGCTGAACGAAGATGAGGTGGCGGATATTTACGGCGTATCGCGTACGGTGGTCCGGGCATCGCTGCAGCGTCTTGCGCATGAGGGGCTGGTAGAGCTGCGACGCAACCGGGGGGCCTTTGTTGCCCAACCCACAATCCGCGAAGCGCGCGAAGTGTTCGAAGCGCGCGCCCTGCTGGAACCCCGCACCGCCCGTTCTGCTGCCGAACGGATGACGGATGCCGACCTTGCCGCCCTGCAACGCCATATCGACGAAGAGCATGAAGCCCTCGCATCGGGCGAAGCGGGTCGCGCCCTTTATCTTTCCGGTCTCTTCCATATCGAAATTGCGCGGATCGCGGATCAAATCACGATTGCTGCCTTTATCGAACAACTGATTTCGCGATCGTCTCTTATCATCGCGCTGTATTGGAAACGTCGCGCCGCGCTTTGTGAAAGCCATGCGCATCATGCGCTTCTGGATGCGATGTCGCTGCGCGATGGTGCCTTGGCCGAGGAGTTGATGCGGGGCCATCTGCTTGACCTGCTCACCTCTCTGGACCTTCGCAACACGCCACCCGCACCCCGCAGCCTGCGTGAGGCGCTGGGGCCATGATGCGCATCGCGCGCGCCGAGGAATTGCCGCTTATCCTAGATTGGGCCGCCGCCGAAGGATGGAACCCCGGTCTTGACGATGCAGGGGCCTTTTATGCGGCTGATCCAGAGGGGTTCTTTGTGGCGGAACGCGAAGGTGTTCCGGTTGCCGCGATTTCAGTTGTCAATCATGACCCGTATCATGCCTTTCTCGGACTTTATATTTGCCATCCCGCTTGGCGGGGAAAAGGTATTGGGCATGCTCTTTGGACCCATGCCCTTGCACATGCCGAAGGACGCAGCATCGGGCTTGATGGGGTAGCGGCTCAGCAGGCGAATTATGCGAAATCGGGTTTTGTCCGCCATGGTGCGACGCAGCGTTTTGTCGGAACGCTTGTGGCCGAGGCGCATCCCCGCATCCGCCTTGTCACCTTAGCGGATCTTCCCGCCCTGATCGCATTTGATCATGCGGCGGGTGGGGTCCATCGTCCTGCATTCCTGACGGCATGGCTTACCCCGACGGCCACACGACGCGCTGTCATGTTCGATGATGGCACTGGCTTTGCTGTCATCCGCACCTGCCGTGAAGGCACGAAGGTCGGCCCGATCCTTGCGCCTGATGCCCTTGCGGCCCTTGCACTTGCCCAAACTGCGGTGGACCTTCTGCCGGCCGCTTCAACAGCCATTGATTTGCCCGAACAGAATGCCAGCTTGCGCGATGCCCTGATCGCCCACGGTTTCACCCTTGGGTTCGAGACGGCCCGCATGTATCGCGGCCCCGCCCCGGCCAGCGATCCCCGGCTTGCCGCCATCGCGACGATGGAATTGGGCTGACGCCGCCAAGCAACTGCCGTTTCATTCCTGAAGCGCCCGGCCACGATGCCCGATTGGGCGCAGGGGCGGTGGCGGAGGGAGAAGGGCGCGGATATCGGCGAATGGGAAACGTGGCTCGAAACGAAACGCCTCGGCCCGGGCTTCGGGAGGGGCGTTGCACTCGCCAGCCCGAAATGCCGCTTGGCGGTTCGCCATTGCCACGAAGCGTGTGGGGTCTTGGCTGGTATGGGCAAGGATCGCGGCCTCTTTCGCGTCCCAATGGGCCGTGACATCCACCCAATGCGTTGGTGTGAAGCCTGTTCCGTTCAAGCTATCCATGAAAAGGACAGGTGCCGAGAAACCGGCCGCCTGCAACACAGCCATCGACAGGGCGCGATGATCGCCGTGATAGTCGTTCGGCGCATGGGTCAAGATCAGGTCTGCCGCAGTGTCTTGGATCATCCCCTTAAGACACTCTTCCAGTTCCGCATCGGCGCGCAGTTCACCATCTGGGAAGCCAAGTATGATCGGCCCCCCCGCCCCAAGTGGCGACAAGGCCAAAGCTGTTTCCTCTGCTCGAATTGCGGGCAGGTCACTGGCGGGCAATGTGCCCCCCTTGGCACCGTCGGTCGCAACGGCCAAGGTCAGATGAGCCCCCATCGCAGCCCAAGCCGACAAGGTGCCAAAGGCGAAGATCTCCAGATCGTCGGGATGCGCGCCAATGGCCAATATGCGCAAATTCAGCCCTCCATCGACAGGAATTCCAGCACCATCGCCGCGGTCCAAGTGAAGCGCCCTCCGCCTAGCGGTTCGCCCGATTGCGGGTCGTAATATTCAGCGAAGCCGTTTTCCCGGATCAGATCAAGCGAGGATGCGGTGATCCGTGCAGCGGCATCGGCCTGTCCGGCGCGGGCAAGCCCGTCGGCGATCATGTAATTCACGACCAGCCAAACCGGACCGCGCCAATACCGTTTCGCATCAAAGCGCGGGTCTTGCGGCGGATGGCTGGCCACCCGATAGCGGGTGGCATGCCGATCAATGGTTTCGGCAATGATTGCGGCCCGGTCGGCCGGAATGGCACAGAAGGCCGCCAACAGCCCGCCGACGGAGGCGCTGTCAATCAACTGGCCTGTCACACGGTCACGGGCCAGATATTGGCCATGATCGGGGGACCAAAGCCCCTCCATCGCCGCCAAGCCACGAGCGGCAAAGGCGCGGTTTTCGGCAGCGAGGTCCGACCTGCCCAGCGTTTCGGCCAGATCGGCCAGATCGGCGCAGGCGCGAAGAAGGATGGCGTTGAAGCCGGGATCAACCACCTGAAACGGTGAGGCGTCATGCAGGCGCGCAGTATCCCATTGCAAAGCCCGGAAATGTTCCACCAGCCACAGATAGCGGTCATATTGCGCCTTTGTCGGGCGGTGGGCCGGATCGGCATGCTGTGTATCGCGCCGAGTATAGGGGGCGATGCCATCTGTTGGTACCCGGTCAAAAGGAATGTCCCAGTCGATGGAATTGTCGCGTCCGGATTCCCATGGATGGATGATGGCGACCAGCCCTTCGCCTTTTGGATCGCGGGTGGCAAAGAACCAACGATGCCAAGCAGCAATCTTGGGCAAGAGTGCAGCCGCGCGCGGGGCAACTTGTGCCGGGTCCGCCGCCCTGTCGAAAAGGCGTTTCAACGCAAATCCCGCCACGGCGGGTTGGGTGATGCCCGAGGTTGGCACGGGCCGATCCGTTGCCCAGATATCCGGCCCGGGGAAATACCCGTCATCTTTCTGGTGAAAGACGATATGCGGCACCATTCCGCAGGGCCATTGATGTTCGAACAGCGTCTCGATTTCGGTCCAAGCGCGGTTTTCGTCAAAATGGCGTTGGCCCAAAGCTGTCAGGCAACTGTCCCAATTCCATTGAAAGGGATAAAGGCCTTTGGTGGGCACGGTATAGGTGCCGCGATCATTCTCGCGCAGGATGTCAATTGCGTTTTGCGAGATCGAGGTCATGTCAGGGCCTTCTGTGTTTCGGGATCAAACCACCGGATGCGGTCTTGTAGGGGCGCAAGGTGAAGTCGGTCACCCGGGATGGGGGTAAGCGTGCTGTCCAGAATGACGCGGAAAGGGTGTCCGTCCGCGACGCATGTGACAAGGGTATGGGGGCCAAGCGGTTCGACCACCCGAACCTCTGCGGGAATTCCCTGTTCAGCGGGGTGCAGGTCTTCAGGACGGATGGCGAATTCGGCGGCCCCTGCAGAAGGCCCGGCAAAGGTCTGACCCGCCACCTGCCACTGGCCATCCCCTGCGGCCTTGGCAGGCAGAAAGTTCATCGGCGGGTTGCCGATGAAACTGCCCACAAAGCGTGTCGCTGGGTTGCGGTAGACTTGCACGGGATCTGCGGCCTGCAGGATATGCCCGCCATTCATGACGCTGATCCGGTCGGCCAGGCTCATGGCTTCGACCTGGTCATGTGTGACGTAGATGGTGGTGGTCTTTGATGCCGCCAGAACGCCCTTGAGTTCCGCCCGCATTTCAAGGCGCAACAGCGCGTCCAGATTGGAAAGCGGTTCGTCCATAAGGATCACGTCAGGTTCCATGGCCAAGGCACGTGCGACGGCGACGCGTTGCCGCTGACCACCCGAAAGCTGTCCTGAATAGCGCTTTAGCAACTGTTCGATATGCATCAGTTCGGCGGTTTTCGTCACGCGGCGTTCGACTTCGGCTTGAGGCATTTTCTTCATGCGCAAACCAAAGGCGATGTTTTCGTAAACCGTCAGATGCGGGAAAACCGCATAGTTCTGAAACACCATCGCGATCCCGCGTTCGCGGGCCGGAAGATGATCGACCCGGCGCCCGCCGATCCAGACCTCGCCCGCGCTGGGTGTTTCCAGCCCTGCGATGATGCGCAAGAGCGTGGTCTTTCCGCAGCCCGACGCACCCAGCAGCACCATGAATTCCTGATCCGCGATGGTCAGATCAATGGAATGCAGCGCGGTGAAGGCTCCGAAGGACTTGGCAACGCCTTTAATTTCGATAACGGCCATATGTCCTCCTAACGGTTCGCGATGCCCCAGAGCGCAAAGAGGTATTTGCGAACGACGAAGATGAAGATGAGTGCTGGCAGAACCAGCGCAGCGCCCCCGGCGAATTTCAGAGGCAGCGGTGAGACGTCCAGGGATTGCAGCAAGAACGCCGTCAGTGTGCGGTTTTCGATTGTCAGGACGGCGGCGGCGAATACCTCGTTCCAGCTGATGACGAAGGCAAAGACGGCGCTGGCGGCGATGCCGGGGGCGGCCAGTGGAAGGATCACCTTTGTAAAGGCCTGAAGTCGGGTGCAGCCAAGCGTCCATGCCGCCTCTTCGAGTTCGAGGGGAATGCCGGAAAACAGCGAAAAGGTGATCAGAACAGCGAAAGGCAGGGCCAGCGTCGTATGGACAAGGGCCAGACCGAAGATCGTGTCATCAAGCCCGGTACGGATGAACATCACCGCAAGTGGCAAGGCCAGCAGCGGCAAGGGGAAGGCCCGCGTCATCACCACAAGGAAGCGGAAGACCTCTTTCCCCGGAAAATCGAAGCGCGACAGCGCATAACCCGCAGGTGCGCCGATGCCGATGGAAAGGACCATGGTCACCGCTGCGACCTTGACCGAATTCCAAAGCGCCTCAACCACCCCTGAAAATCCGAAAAAGAACGACAGGGATTCGATATCAAAAGAAGGAAAGAAGGATTTCGGGAATGCCGTCACCTCGTCTGGGGCGGATAGGGCATTGACGAAAAGCAGCCAGATCGGTGCCAGAACCCAGACGATCAGTAGGGCGGTTCCTGCGATAAAGACGCGATTTCCCGCGCGGCGGATGTTCGGATCGGTCATATCCGCGCCCCCTTCGGCACATGCAAGAGGCGTAGGATCAACACGGTGAAGGCCACCGAAATACCTAGGATCACCATGGCAAAGGCGGCCGCGATTCCGCGATCCTGCATGGCAAATTGCCAATGATAGGTTTCCGACATCAGGACCGGGAATTGAGTCCCGCCCAAGGCGACGACCACGGCGAACACCTCAAAGGCAAGGATCACGCGCAGGATCAGCGCGGTCTGCAAGCTGGGCCGGAGCATCGGAAGGGTGACGCGAACAAAACGCTGCCAGCGGGTCGCGCCGAATACCTCGGCTGCCTCGCCGTATTCTTTCGGGATAAGCCCCAACCCGGCAACAAGGATCACCATCATGATTGCGGTTGCGCGCCATACCTCGGCCAGAACGATGGCGATGAAGATCACCCACAGGTTCTGATAGCCAAGCAACAGGATCGGCGCTTCCACAATGCCGAGGCCAACGAGAAGGCTATTCAGGAAGCCAGACTGTTCAAAAACCGAAAGCCAGATCAGTCCTGCGGCCAGATCAGAAATCCCAAGTGGAATGGCAAAGACATAAAGGATGACGGAACGACCCCGCTGGAGCTTTGCCACGATCGACGCCATGGTCAGCGCCATCGCAAGCTGGATCGGGACAACGACTGCGGCCAAGAGCATCGTGTTCCAGAATGCTGTGCCGAATTTCCAGTGACCTGCCATCCGGCGAAAGTTTTCAAGGCTATAGGCCCCGTCCCGCGTCACACTGTCGATGGCGACCAGCGTGAAGGGATAAAGGAAGAACAGGCATAAAAAGGCCGTGGCTGGCAAGAGCAGCAAATAGGGCAGCATGCGCGGCATGGCCGGACCTCGTCAGGAAAGGGTCTGGGGCACGGGTGGACCGTGCCCCAGAATCTGGATTCAGTTGACGGGGCAGGGGCCGTCGGACGCCGCATCCGGCGCCCAGCAGGGGGCATTCGCCTCAACCATCAGGGCGCGCAGCGCCTCGGCCTGTTCGTCCAGAACCGTGCGGATGTCTTGCCCGCCCAGAACAATCCTTTCAAACGTGTCCGAGTAGATTTGGCTGAATTGCCCACCCTTTTCGCCAAGACCCATGGGCAGAAGCGCGGGCAGGGCATCCGGTGCGCCCGTCATCGCCGCAATCGCCGGCCCCGACGCCTTGACGGAGGCGGGCATGTCATCGGGCAATTCTGTTGCGATGACCGGGAAGAAGTTGGTGGCCCGCAGGGTGGCGATCTGCGTTTCGGGTTTCAGCATATGGGCAACGAGCGCCATCGCCTCATCCATGTCGGGCGAAGTGCTTGGCACGGCAATCCCTGCCACCACCGGCATGAAGGCCCGGCCCATCGGACCAGCGGGGGCGGGGAAGGCCACAAAGTCATCAGGCCGCTGATTGAAAGCATCGGCGATCCGCGCGACATGGTCGAAGGCGATCCAGACCTCGTCGGTTACAAGCTGTTCCTGCATGAAGGAGTAGTTGGTCGAAGCCGGATTCGTGTATTGCCACAGCTCCTTGAACTTGCCCCACGCAACTTCGGCCTCGGCCGAACGGAAATTGGTCACGGTCGACTTTGTGTAGGCAGGCAGCAGGAAGCCCTGGAAGAAGCGGTGCTTAAGGCCCTTCGGTCCCGCTGGGAAGCCGAACTTCGGGCCGCCCGTTGCCTCTGCCGTGGCCTTGGCCCACTCGATCAGCTGGTCATAGGTGAGGGCATTGATGTCAGCGCCAGCCGGAAGGAATTCAAGCGCCTTCTTGTTGGCCACCATCAGATAGGTCGCCTGCATCCAAGGGATATACTTCTGTTCACCCGTTCCCAACTTGCCAAGGTCAAGCATGGCAGGGCTGACCGCAGATGTATCGATCGCCGACAGATCGACCAGATCCGCCGTAAGACCGGACAGATCGCCATGCAGCGCGCCCAGAACCGAAATGGTGCCAGATCCAGCCTGCAATTCGGCCTGCAGGCGGGTCAGCCACGGACCTTCATCCGAAGGCTGGAAATCCACCCCGCCGGGAAAGCCTGCCATCACCTGCTCGCGCATTTTCTGGCTTTCTTCCACGGGTTTGGCCTGCGTCGACCAGAACAGGGGTTCCGCGACTGTCGGTCCTGCCATCAGCGCGAGCATGGCAACAGCAAGCCCGGCGCGTCCTTTGTTTAGAAACTTCATGGTCTTCCTCCCTTACTTATTTGTTTTCTTTTGCGTTATCCGGGCACCGGCCCATGACTGGCACGCAGCACCAACTTGGGTCGGATCAGGTGATGGGTTGGCGGTCGATCTGGATCGGCGATGCGGTCAATCAGCATCTCGGCGCAGGTGCGCGCTGCAGCGAAGGTGTCACTGTCAAAGGTGGAAAGGCCGGGACGTGCCGTCGCCGCCGAGGCGATATTGTCGAAACCAACGACCGAAACATCCACCGGCACATCAAGCGACAGGCTTTCGGCAACTTGCAGCACGGCCATGGCCAGACCGTCAAACATGGCGATCACGGCTGTCGGGCGCGGCGTATTGGTCAGCATGCCATGGATAACCTGCCGCCGCCGGGTGCTGTCATAGCGCGGTGAGGTGACGATACTGACCGTGACCTCAGGGTCGCCGCGCCGTTCGATGGCCCGCATCAACCCTTCGGTCCGATGCAAGCGGAACGTCATCAGTTCTTCGATCGTCAGCAGCGCGAAGTGCCGATGCCCCAGCGCATAAAGCATGTCGAAGGCTTCGCCGAATGCCGTGAAACCATCAGTGTCCACCCAGTCATGCAACCGATCCTCGGCCGCGACGCGCCCGTGGGTGACGAAAGGGAAACCCGCTTCGATCAAGAAATCCACACGGGGATCAACCTCGGACGTACGGCCAAGGATCAGGCCATCTGCGCGGCGGGACGCGACGATGTTCTGGATGACCGAAAGTTCCGATTGGCCCTGCGGAATCGCGGCCAGAAACAGGTCAACTCCGTTCTGACCCAATCCGTGGCCCAAGCCTGAAAGGAACTCTCCCAAATAGCTGTCTTCGCGGCCATAGCCGGGATCCGTTAGCACCAGTCCGGCAAATCCGCTGTTGCGCTTGCCGACAAGGGTCTGGGCGGCGCGGTTGGGGGCATAGCCAAGTTCCTGAGCAACATGGCGCACCTTGGCCCTTGTGGATTCCGGTATCCGCTCATGTCCCGAAAGGGCCCGCGACACGGTTGACGGCGACAGTCCCAAGGCCCGCGCGATATCCTTGATGGTCGCTACCGTCATTCCAATCGGCCTTTTCGTTCGTGTTCCGACGGTTTGGATTCGCCTGACTGTAGCGCTGCTTGAGAAATTGTGCAAACGATTGCGCAAATCGATGCGAAAGCCGCTGCATAGGATTGTGTTTCCTTCTGGTCGGAACCCAAATTGTCGTTTTCTCGCTTTGAGACGAGATGTTCTGTCCTCTGGCGACGATGTCTTGGAAGGGAGGCATGGGGATCCGTAGGCCCGGGTGGATCATGTGCCCTACCGGGCGAAAATTCGCGTCAGACTTGGCGGGAAACTGCGCGGAACTTGCGCAGCAGATGATCGCCGATGGTTCCATTGAAGGCCTGTTTCGCCAAGAATGACGCATCCCGCAGAGGAGAGACGGGAGAGGAATGGGCCATGCGCCCTTCCGATTAACAGGAGGATCACATGACCAATCTTTTTCCGCGCGGATTTCGCGCGTTGATCGCCTGCACCGCCTTGGCCACTGTTCCGGTGGCGGCACAGGCCGAGCAATTCATCAATATCCTGACCGGCGGCACGTCGGGCGTGTACTACCCGATTGGGGTAGGGCTTTCGAAGATCTATGCCGACGGGATCGAAGGAGCGCGCACGCAGGTGCAATCAACCAAGGCATCGGTGGAAAACCTGAACCTCTTGCAGCAAGGGAAGGGCGAGTTTGCCATCGCCTTGGGTGACTCGGTCAAATACGCGTGGGAAGGTAATGCCGATGTGGGCTTTGCGGCCCCGCTTGATAAATTGCGCGGCATTGCGGCGGCCTATCCGAACTATATCCAGATTGCGGCATCGGCTGAATCCGGCATCACCAGCATCGCTGATTTCAAGGGGCGCGCCATGTCGGTTGGCGCGGCCAAGTCGGGGACCGAATTGAACGCACGCGCCATTATGGGCGCGCTGGACATGTCTTATGACGATCTGTCGAAGGTGGAATACCTGCCCTTTGCCGAATCCGTCGAACTGATGAAGAACCGCCAATTGGACGGCACGCTGCAATCGGCGGGTCTGGGCGTGGCATCGCTGAAAGACCTTGCGACCTCGGTCCCGACGACGATCGTGTCGATCCCCCCCGAGGTGGCCGACACATTGGGTGCCCCTTATATGGCGGCGACGATCCCGGCTGGCACCTATGAAGGCCAGACCGCCGATGTGCCAACGCTGGCTGTTGGCAACTTCTTCCTGACGCATGAAGGCGTGGACGAAGAGACAGTCTATCAGATGACCAAACTTATGTTCGAAAACCTGCCCGAACTGGTGGCAGCGCATCAGGCAGCGAAGGCGATCACGCTGGATACCGCACTCGACGGGATGCCGGTTCCCCTTCATCCGGGGGCCGAGCGGTATTACCGCGAAGTCGGTCTGATCAAGTAAGACCAGCAAGCGAAATAAGGGGCGGGCTAGCAGGGCCCGCCCTGCCATGCAGGGTCCGGGGAGGGGACGATGTCGCAGAATGCCGAAGCGCCGGATGGCCTTCAGGTTGCCAATCCGCATGACCCGCTTGTGGCGGGATTTCCAATGTCTTTCGAGGGCAGGCTTCTGTTTTGGATCGCCGTCGCTTTTTCGGTGTTTCAGGTTCTGACCGCCGCGCATTTGGTGGATTTCGCAAGTCAGGTTACGCGGGCCTTCCATGTGGGTTTCCTGATGCTGTTGGGCTTTCCACTTCTGGCCCTGATGCGTGGCAGCGGCCGGTCGGTAAAGGCGGTGGCTTGGTCGGCGGCCTGTCTGGCTGTGGCAGTGGCGCTTTATCAGTGGTGGGAATATGTGCCCCTGCTGATGCGGGCCGGCGATCCTTTGGGGCGCGACATTGTCTTTGGCGTGATCGTGCTGGGCCTGACCTTCGCTGCGGCTTGGGCGATCATGGGGCCGGCGCTTCCGATCATTGCCGGTGCCTTTCTCGCCTATTGCCTCTGGGGCGAATATCTTCCCAGCCCGCTTAATCATCGCGGCTATGATTTTGCGCAGGTGATCGACCATATGGCTTATGGGACCGAAGGGATCTACGGCATCCCCACCTATGTCTCTTCGACCTTCATCTTCCTGTTCATCCTGTTCGGGGCCTTTCTGGAGAAGGCGGGGATGATCCGCCTTTTTACGGATGTCTCGCTTGGCCTGGTCGGGCACAAGATGGGGGGCGCGGCGAAGGTTTCGGTTCTGTCGTCAGGATTGATGGGCACGATTTCGGGGTCAGGCGTTGCGAATGTGGTGACCACAGGACAATTCACCATCCCATTGATGAAGAAGTTCGGCTACCGCCCCGCCTTTGCCGGTGGCGTGGAAGCAACGGCAAGCATGGGCGGTCAGATCATGCCGCCGGTCATGGGCGCAGTGGCCTTTATCATGGCCGAAACGCTGGGCGTCGAATATGTCGAGATCGTTCAGGCGGCGATCATCCCCGCCATCCTTTACTTCGCTGCGGCCTTCTGGATGGTGCATCTTGAGGCAGGCCGTATGAACCTGCGCGGGCTCAGCAAGGCGGAGCTTCCCTCGCCCAAGGCTGCGCTTAAGGAGGGCTGGCATCTGATCCTGCCGCTGGGTGTTTTGGTCTGGCTTCTTTTTTCGGGCTATACGCCTCTCTTTGCCGGAACCGTCGGTCTTGGCCTGACATTGATGCTTATTCTTGGCGCAAGCGTGGCGCTTGGTCTGCCCTCGGGCGCGATACGGGTGATCTTCTGGATCGGGATCGGCCTTCTTGCGGGTGCCTTTTTGCATTGGGGGATCTGGGTGCTGGCTACGGCCGTGGTCGTGTTGGTTGCCATGAACCTGATGTCGAAGGGCGGGCGCGAGACGATTGTTATGTGCCGCGATGCCTTGGCCGATGGCGCGAAGACCGCGCTGCCGGTGGGGGTCGCCTGTGCGCTGGTTGGGATCATCATTGGCACCATGACGTTGACAGGGGCGGCAAATACCTTCGGCCAATTCATCGTGGGGGTTGGCGAGAAAAGCCTGTTCCTGTCGCTGGTCCTGACGATGATCACCTGTATCGTTCTGGGCATGGGAATCCCGACAATTCCCAACTACATCATCACCTCTTCGATTGCCGGGCCTGCCCTGTTGGAACTGGGGGTTCCGCTGATCGTCAGCCACATGTTCGTCTTCTATTTCGGCATCTTGGCCGATCTGACACCGCCTGTGGCACTTGCCTGTTTCGCGGCGGCCCCGATTGCGAAAGAGCGTGGACTGACGATCAGTCTGCAGGCGGTGAAGATCGCGGCCGCAGGTTTTGTCATACCTTTCATGGCAGTCTACACACCCGCCCTGATGCTGCAGGATGGCGGGCCTTTGTCGCAATCCATCGGATATGTGCCGGCGGTGGTTTATGTTGTTGTGAAGACCATCACGGCGATTGGTCTTTGGGGCGTGGCGGTGATTGGATGGTTGGGGAGACCACTGGTCTTGTGGCAGCGTGGGCTTGCAATGGTGGCAGCCTTTGCCTTGATCGTGGCAGCGCCGATCTCCGATATCGTTGGTTTTCTTTTGGTGGCAACCTTTGTAGCCCAACACCTTCTGGTCCAGCGAGCATCGGCATGAACTGCCTGCTGGCCGGGGGGATGATGTTGGTCCTGACCTCCCCCGGCTTTTCGCTGCATTGGACGCATTCGGTGGAACAGGTGGAATGGGCCGAGGAATGGCGCATTTTGTCGGATGGGCTGCAGCTGACGCAGGCCCGCGTCAAGGGTTCGGGGGCGGGGATGGAGCCGGGCGACGGAGCCGAATTGATAGGTGGTTGGTGGGTCTGGTCGCCGGGAACTGTGGTCAAAGAGTTGCGGCTGGCCGCATCTGGCGCAACTGGGGCGGGCTGGCGATTGTGTGACGGCGCCAATTGTCATGAATTGGGTGCTGCGTCAGGACAGGCCGTGGTGATCGCACCTTGCGGGGAATGAACATGGCGGTCGCTTTTATTGGGTTTTTTCCATGGTTCGACAGGGCCTATCCTTGCCGTTCCTACGATGGGAAAGATGGGGAAGGGGCGACTTGCCCGATAGAATATGGCAGCCTGCCATAGCCCAAGTTGTGGCACCACTGATTGGCTGAGAGAGCACTGATGCGCATGCGCCCCATGATCCTGCCAGCCTTTGTCGCGCTGATCGCGGCAGCTTTGGCGTGGTTCGTGGCAGATCGTTGGATCACCGCCACTGTGCGTGAAGGTCTGGACCAATCGCTTCTGCTGACATCTCGCGCGGTCGAGGCCGAGATTGACCGTTTCGCCGCCTTGCCCGATGTCGCGGGTGAAGATGCGCGCATACGCGCCGCGCTGATCGACCCGCGCGCGCTTGAAGACGCAAACCGCTATCTGGAAACCGTAGCGACGCATGCCGGGGCGTCTGAACTCTTCCTGATCAATGCCGAAGGCCGAACGATTGCCGCTTCGAATTGGAACCGACCGGGCAGTTTCGTGGGCGAATTCTATAGTTTCCGCCCCTATTTCCGTGAGGCAATCGAAACGGGACGCGGTCAATTTTATGCGATTGGCGTAACCACGGGCGTACCGGGATATTTCCTTTCGACGCGGGTGCAGGTCGGGACGATGGCAGGCGTTCTTGTCGTCAAAGTCGACTTGCGCGGGTTGCAGGAAACTTGGCGCAGCGCAGGGGCAGATGTGGCCTTGGTCGATGGCGACGGCGTCGTGTTCCTTTCCGGTCGCGAAGACTGGCTTTATCGCCCTTTGACACCCCTTTCGGATAAGGTCATTCAGCGGCTTGCCGAAACGCGTGCCTATGATGGCGTGCCCTTGGGTGCGGTGGCTCCGCTCTTGCGGCAGGCACCGACTGGGGATGATGCACAGGGTGATGGCTGGACTGCCCGGATCGCTAGCGTTTCTGGCACGGATTGGAGCCTGATGGCCGCCCATCCCACGGCGGCCATCACCACGGTTGCCGCGGGATGGGCGCTGGCGGCGTCACTTCTGACTTTGGCGGTGGCGGGTCTTTTCAAAGCATGGGACCAACGCCGCCAGATCATCGCCCTAAAGCTAAGCCAATCCGAACGGCTAGAGGCGATGGTCACCGCGCGCACCGCCGATCTGGCACGCGAGGTCGAGGCGCGAAAGCAAGCCGAAACCGATTTGCGCGCCGCGCAAGAGCATCTGATCCATGCGGAAAAAATGGCCGCCCTTGGCCGCATGTCCACCGCTATCGTGCATGAGATCAGCCAACCCCTTGCCGCGATGGAGGCCACCTTGACCGCCGCGGAAATGACCCTTGCCGCAAGCGAAAGCCAGACAGCCCCGCGCCTGGCTACGGCCAAGGGGCTGATCCGCCGGATGCAACGCACGATCAAGCATCTGAAAAGCTTTGGCCGAAAAGAGCCGGGCGCCTTGGACTTGATTGACCTGCGGTCGGTCATTTCCTCGGCCATTGAACTTGTCACGCCCCGCGCCCGGGCAGTGGGTGTGGTTCCGGAATTCATCTCACCCTCGCAAGCCGTTTCCGTGATCGCTGGCCCAGTGCGAATGGAACAGGTTGTGGTGAACCTGATCCTCAACGCGCTGGATGCTGTCGAGGGGCGGGGGGATGGCAGGGTGAGCGTGACAGTCGAAAGCGACGGAGTCGAAGCCCGGCTTGTCGTCAGGGATACCGGGGTGGGCATCTCTCCTGATATTTTGCCGCGCGTGGCAGAGCCCTTCTTTTCCACCAAAAGCGCGGCAGAGGGACTTGGGATCGGTCTTTCGATCTGCAAGGCAATTCTTGCGGAATTCGGGGGGAAGCTTTCGGTTGCATCGGCTTTGGGCAGGGGGACGACCGTGACGGTCGTTTTGCCTGCCGCAGCTTTGGCACAAGCGGCTGCAGAGTGATGGCCCGACTTTTTGTGGTGGAAGACGATACCGATCATCTGGCCGCTTTGTGCGATCTGATGCAGGCCGCCGGTCATGAGGCCGAGGGCTTTGCGTCCGGAAAGGCGGCGTTGGATGCTTTGGCCGCAGATGCGCCGCCTGACCTTCTGCTTACCGACCTTCGCATGCCCGGCATGGGTGGCCTGGACCTGTTGCAAGCGGTGAAGGCATTGCCGTTGGACCTTCCAGTCATCCTTTTGACAGGACATGGCGATGTCGGCCATGCGGTTCAGGCCATGCGGGCGGGGGCAGAGGATTTTCTGGAAAAGCCCTATGATGCAGCGCATCTGGTTGCCGTCATCGCAAGGGCGGTTGCAGCGCGGGCCACGCGGGCCGAAGTCGGGCGGCTGCAACAGGTACTTGTTGAACGGGCAGAAAAAACAATTCTTGGGGAGAGTCGGGCGATGCGGGCCTTCCGGGACCGGATCTCTGCACTCGCCCCGCTTGAGGTCGACGTTCTGATCACCGGGGAAACCGGCACCGGGAAGGAACTTGCTGCGCGTGCCCTGCATGCGGGCAGTGCGCGGGCAAATGGGCCTTTTGTTGCTGTCAATTGTGCGGCCCTGCCAGACGGGATGTTCGAGACGATCATGTTCGGACACAGGGCGGGGGCCTTCCCCGGCGCGACAGAGGCACGGCCCGGAAAGCTGGAATCAGCAAATGGCGGGACGTTGTTGTTGGATGAGGTGGAGGCGATGCCGATGCCGCTTCAGGCCAAGCTTCTTAGGGTCTTGCAGGAACGGGCGGTCGAGAGGTTGGGCGAAAATGGGCTGCGCCCAGTCGATATTCGTGTGATCGCGACATCCAAGACTGACCTGCGCCAGGCCACCGAGAGTTTCCGTCCCGACCTTTACTATCGCCTGGCCGGGGCCGAACTTGTGTCACCCACCCTTCGCGAAGTGGCAGAAGACATACCGTTGATCTTTGCCCATTACGCGCAATTGGCTGCGCGCCGATATGGGCGGCCTGACCCAGATCTGCCATGGGCGCTGCGCCAGAAACTAAAAAAGCGCGTCTGGCCGGGCAATATCCGCGAGGTAAAGGCCGCGGCTGAGGCCCATATTCTTGGCCTTCTCGATCTGAAACCTGATGACGTCAGGATCGTTGAAGCAGGTTCGCTGGCCGACCGAGTGGCCGCTTTCGAAGCGCGAGAGATTGCCGCCGTCTTGGACCGGCATCGCGGAAACACGCTGCGTGCGGCCGAAACGTTGGGCCTGCCGCGCCGCACCCTGAATGACAAGATGCGCCGCTATGGGTTGAGTGCCGAAGGACCGGGTTCGGTCTGAACGCCAATGAATCCGACCCGTCAAGCCGCTTTCCCTTTGATCCGGTCACGGCTATCGTGTGGACAGGTGAGGAAAAGCCATGGCCTATTTTCCGGGCGACGGGCAGATGCCCAAGCCACTTACGTTTTCCGATGACGCATGGCTTGATGTGCTGTCTGCCGTGGACCGCACCTATGCCGATCTGATTGAGTATCAGGAACGGCTAGAACGGCAGAATGCCGAATTGCAGGCGATGCGTGGGTTTCTGACATCAATCCTAGGCTCTGTCTCGGATGTTCTGATTGTCGTGGCCCGCACCGGAGAGGTTGAGCAGGTCAGCCAATCGCTCGCCGATCTTACAGGGCATGGGCTGGAGCAGCTTTCCGGAAGCGATGTTGCAACGCTGTTTGATCCAAGTGATCGCGACTGTCTGCATCATGCGATGGAGGAGGCGCGCGCCTCGCGCCGCTCTGCGGTGGTGGAGTTGCGTCTAGTTACCCCATCGGGGGTGGAACCCATCGACTTGTCCATTGCACCAAGGTTGGATGATCGCGGCAGGGCAGAAGGATATGTTCTGACCGGGCGGCCTTTGGGCACATTGCGCAAGGCCTATGCCGAATTGCAGGCGGGTCATGACGCCCTGAAATCGGCACAGGCGCAGCTGGTGCGGAATGAGAAATTGGCGTCGCTTGGTCGCCTCTTGGCCGGGGTGGCGCATGAGTTGAACAACCCGATCAGCTTTGTCTACGCAAACACCCATGCGTTGGAACGGTATGCGGGCAAGTTCGAGCAGTATTTCACGCGGGTGCAAGAGGGCGCAGACCGCGAAGAGCTTGTGGCGCTACGTGCGACGCTGCGTTTGGACCGCGAGGTGACCAACCTGCGCACCGCCATTGAAGGCGCGCGCGATGGGGCCGAGCGTGTCCGTGATATTGTCGAGGATTTGCGGAGGCTGTCATCAGAAGGGTCCGGCGATCGCGTGATGTTCGATCTGGTCGAAACCAGTCGGGTGGCGGCGAACTGGGTCCTGCGCGGGATGAAGACACCCGTTACGCTGCGCTTTGAAGGTGTCGAAGAGGCATTCGCTTTTGGGCGGCCCGGTCATGTGCAGCAGATCGTGATGAACCTCGTGCAGAATGCGGTCGATGCTCTGGGCGGGCGCGAGGATGGGACCATCGTTATGCGCCATGATCTGGACGCGGATCGTGCCATTCTGACCGTGATGGACAATGGCCCCGGTGTGCCGCCTGAAGTGGCGGTCTCGATCTTCGATCCGTTCTTCACCACAAAGCCGGTGGGCAAGGGCACGGGGCTTGGCCTGTCGATCAGCCACAAGATCGCGGAAGAGCATGGGGGTCGGCTGGTGCTATGTGATGATGCGCCGGGCGGATGTTTCCGGCTTGAACTGCCGGTGGGAGAGGACGGATGACGCGGGTCCTGTGGTTGCAGGCAGCGGGATGCGGGGGCTGCACGATGTCGCTTCTCTGCGCCGAAGGGCCGGGGGCGGTGGAATTGCTGGCGGATGCGGGGATCGAGCTGATCTGGCATCCGGCGCTGTCGCTTGCCACCGGGGCGGAGGTTTTGCCGTTACTTCAGGCGGTGGCCGAGGGGCGCGAGAGGGTCGATATCCTTTGTGTCGAGGGGGCGATTGCGCGCGGCCCCAACGGGACCGGGCGGTTCCAGATGCTGTCAGGGACGGGGCGACCCCTAATGTCTTGGGTGCAGGACATCGCACCCGTCGCGCGCCATGTCGTGGCGGTTGGTACTTGCGCGGCTTATGGCGGGGTGACGGCAGCGGGGGGGAACCCGTCAGACGCGGTGGGCTTGCAATATGAAGGCGCGCATCCCGGTGGTCTGTTTGCCGCCGATTGGCGCGCGGCAGGTGGTATGCCGGTGATCAACGTGGCGGGTTGCCCCACACATCCCGGTTGGGTGACTGAAACGCTTTTGATGCTGGCGGGCGGTGCGATGACAGAGCGTGATCTGGACGGGTTCCGCCGTCCCCGCTTCTATGCCGATCATCTGGTCCATCACGGCTGCCCAAAAAACGAGTTCTACGAATACAAAGCCAGCGCACAGCGGCTTTCTGATCTGGGCTGTATGATGGAAAACCTCGGCTGTGTAGGAACGCAGGCCGTTGGGGATTGTAACATCCGGCCTTGGAACGGCGAAGGGTCCTGCACCCGTGCCGGGTTCCCCTGCATCAACTGCACCGCGCCGGAATTCGAGGAACCGCGCCATCCCTTTACGGAAACGCCAAAAGTGGCGGGTATCCCAATTGGGCTGCCCACTGACATGCCCAAGGCGTGGTTCATGGCGCTTGCTTCGCTGTCCAAGGCCGCAACGCCAGAACGGATCGGGATCAACGCTGCCTCTGACAGAATTCGTGTGCCACCCACCTTGCGGAAGCCCAAGTGACGAAGCTGGTTGTCGGACCTTTCAACCGCGTTGAGGGCGATCTGGAGGTGACGCTGGATCTGGCCGAAGGCCGGGTTAGAGCGGCGCGGGTGAATGCACCGCTTTTTCGTGGGTTTGAAAGGATGCTTGAGGGGCGCGACCCACGTGATGCGCTGACCATCACGCCGCGCATCTGCGGAATCTGTTCGATCAGCCAATCTGCCGCCGCAGCGCGTGCTTTGGCGGCGGCGATGGGGATTGAACCCACACCGCAGGGCGCACGCGTGGCCGCGCTTTTGCACGCAGTAGAGAATGCGGCGGATCATCTGACGCATTTCCATTTATTCTTCATGCCGGATTTCACCCGGCCCGTATACGCGGGACGTGGCTGGCACGCGCGGGCGGTGGAACGATTTACGGCGGTCGAGGGTAGTGCGCTTCGCGCGGCGGTTGCGGCGCGGGCAGAGCTTTTGCATATCGTTGGGATGCTTGGCGGGAAGTGGCCGCATACGCTTGCCATACAACCCGGTGGCGTTACCCGCGCACCCGGGCCACGCGAAAAGATGCGGCTCGAAATCGCCCTGCGCGCTTTTCGCCGCTATCTGGAAGAGACTGTCTTCGGCGGGCGGCTAGAGGATTTCTGCGCGTTGCAGACAGAGGCCGCGCTTTTGCATTGGGATCGTGGCGATGCGGGGCTGTTTCTTGAGATCGCCGCCGATCTTGATCTGGCGCGGATGGGCTGCGGATCGGGGCGATACCTAAGCTATGGGGCCTATCCTACGGAGGAGGGCCCGCTTTTTGCCGCCGGAGTCTGGGAAGGTGGTAGGGAAGCCTTGAACACGTCCACGATCCGCGAAGATCTTTCGCATGCTTGGATGGAAGGCAAGGCGCTGCATCCGGCGGAAGGACGGACAGAGCCAGATCCCGATATGGCAGAGCCTGGCTATACATGGTGCAAAGCCCCAAGATTGAACGGCCGGACGATGGAAGTGGGCGCTCTGGCACGGCAGGTGGTGGATGGCCATCCGCTCGCCCTTGCCATGGCTGGGGGCGGTGTGTTGGCCCGAGTGGCTGGGCGTCTTTTGGAATTGGCGCGGATGCAGGGGATGATGGAGGCGCTGGTCGCGGGTATTGATCCTGGGGCCACCTTCATGCAGGCCGGGCCTGTGCCCAAGCAGGGGACGGGCGAAGGGCTGGTCGAGGCGGCACGGGGCGCGTTGGGACATTGGGTGCAAATCGATAGCGGCCGGATCACAAGATATCAGATCATCGCGCCGACGACATGGAACTTCAGCCCGCGCGATGCAGAGGGCGTACCGGGACCGTTGGAGGCTGCGCTGGAGGGCGCGCCTGTGGCCGAGGCCGAGACGACGCCGATCAGCGTGCAGCATATCGTGCGGAGTTTCGATCCCTGTATGGTCTGCACGGTGCATTAAGGGGCGCGTGATGGTGCAGGGGATCGCCATCCGAATCCGGGGACAGGTGCAAGGCGTGGGTTTCCGCCCGTTCGTCTGGCAGGTGGCACGCGCGCATGGCGTGGTGGGCGAGGTGCTGAACGATCCCGAAGGTGTGCTGGTGCTGGCCTGTGGCGCGGGGCTTGATGATTTCATTGCCGCCCTGTCGCGCGACCTTCCGCCATTGGCGCGTGTTGATGCGGTGGAAGTGGCGGGACATGTCTTTGATACCCTGCCAGAAGGTTTCGTCATCGCGCCCTCGCGCGGAACAGGGGCAGAGACGCGGGTGACGCCGGATGCCGCGACATGCCCCGCCTGCGCCGATGAGATTAGGGCAGAGGGGCGGCGGCATGGCTATGCCTTCACCAATTGCACCCATTGCGGGCCGCGCTATACGATCTTGACGGCGCTGCCCTATGATCGGGCAAGGACCGTGATGGCGGCCTTTCCGCTTTGCCCTGACTGCCGTGCCGAATACGAAGATCCCGGCGATCGAAGATTTCATGCGCAGCCTGTGGCCTGCCCAGTGTGTGGCCCGCGCTTGTGGTTTGAAGTGGGCAATCAAGAAGTGCCGGGTGATCCAATCGCCCTTGCAGCAGCGCGGTTGCATGAAGGGGCGGTGATTGCGGTCAAGGGCCTAGGTGGCTTTCATCTGGCCTGTGATGCGGTGAACCCCACTGCTCTGGCCCTGTTGCGCGACCGTAAACGGCGGCCGACGAAACCCTTCGCGGTGATGGCGACCATTGCGCAGGCAGAGCGTTTCTGCGTGCTGAGCGATGCCGATCATGCGCTTTTGGCCGAGGCAGCGGCGCCCATTGTGCTGGCCCCGACGCGCGGCGCGCTGCCCAAGGGCGTGGCACCGGGGGTTGGATTGATTGGCGTGATGCTGCCTTACACGCCGTTGCACCATCTGTTGCTGGATGCATTTGGCGGGCCGCTGGTGATGACCTCTGGCAATCTTTCGGGCGAGCCGCAGGTTATTGGCAATGACGAGGCGCGGGAAAAGCTTGCGGCCTTCGCGGATGGCTTCCTTATGCACGACCGTGACATCGCGCGGCGGCTGGATGATAGCGTGGAACGGGCAAACCCGCCCATGGTGTTGCGTCGCGCAAGGGGGCGGGTGCCTGGGGTGCTGCCCCTGCCGCCGGGAATGCCTGATGGGCAGGTGTTGGCGGTAGGTGGCCAGATAAAAGGGGCCATCGCACTTACGAAAGGGGGGCAGGTTCTGCTGGGTCATCATCTGGGTGATCTGGACGATGCGCTTTGTGCGGCGGAATTCGAAAAGGCTGTGGCGGATTATCGCGCGCTGTTCGATGCACGAACGGCAGTGATCGCACATGACCTGCATCCCGGCTATCGCGCCACGCTGGCGGCTGAGGCAATTGCACAGGCCGAGGGCCTGCCGCTGGAAGGCGTCCAGCACCACCACGCCCATCTTGCAGCCTGTCTTGCCGAAAATTTGTGGCCCTTGGACGGGGGCTTTGTCGCGGGGATCGTGCTGGATGGCACGGGGCTTGGTACGGATGGCACGGTCTGGGGGGGTGAAGTTCTTTTGGGCGACTATCGCGGGTTTGAACGCGTGGCGCATTTGGCCCCCGCGCCCTTGCCCGGTGGGGATCGCGCGGCCCGCGAACCATGGAGAAACGCCTTGGTGCGATTGGATCAGGCCGGGCAGGCGTCTTTTGCGGATCGGTTGTTTGAAGGTCTGCCGATCCGCGCACTCCGCGCAGCGGTGGCAGCAGGCGTCAATGCACCGATGTCGTCTTCCGCTGGGCGGCTTTATGATGCAGTGGCGGCCTGTTTGGGCCTCTGCCCGGCAGGGCAGAGCTATGAGGGCGAAGCCGCGATGCGGCTAGAGGCGATGGCGGTTGAAGGGGAGGACGGCTATGCCTTTGGCCCCGGTCTGGATCCCGTTCCAATGTTCGGCGCACTGGCGCGCGATCTGCAGAGTGGCGTCGCGCGTGAACGCATCGCCGGACGGTTCCAAGAAGGTTTGGCCACAGCCTTTGCTGCGCCCGCGCTTGCCCTGCTGGGTCAGGGGCGGGCGAAAGCAGTCGCGCTGACGGGCGGGTGTTTCCAGAACGCGGCGTTGCTGGCGGCGGTGGAGCGGCGGCTGTCGGGGGTTCCCGTGATGACCCATCGGGTGACGCCCGCCAATGACGGTGGTTTGGCGCTGGGTCAGGCGATGGTGGCCCTGGCACGAATGGGTGGAACCTCAAGCGCTACAGCCTGACCGGCGGCAAGCAGCAGATCTTCGCGGAACGGGGCCGCAAGGAATTGCACACCCATCGGGGTGGGGCCGGACAGATCGGTTGTCACAGCAAGGCCGGGCAGACCCATAAGGGGTGGCACGATCTGTGGAAGCTGCGCCTCGATCACTTGATCGAAATCTTCGGGCGATCTGACGTCGATATTGTTGGCAAAGGGCACCGCGCCCGACACCGGGCAAAGGACCAGTGGCCATTCTTCGAAGAACTGCCGCCATAGGCGCACGAGGCGTGACCTGACGCGCAAGGCATCCATCAGGCCATCGGCGGAAAGGGCAGGGCTGATCCGGCAAAATTGGTCATAAATGAAACGCGCATCGGGGTCGTCTTCGCGCAGTACCGCCTCTTCAATCCGGCGCATGTCGGCCATCCAAAGCGCGATCTGCACCGCCAGCCCTTCGCGCAGGGGCGGCGGTGTCGGGATGTCCACCTCCCATCCCTGTGCCTGAAGCTGAGCCGCGGCGGCATGAAGGGCGGTGCGCACTTCCGTTGCAACAGCCATCCCATCGGGGGCCTCAATCAGCGCCACACGGCGGTGTGCGGGTGGGCCGACCAGTGGGACTGGCATGAACCAAGGGTCGCGCAGGTCGGGCGCTGCCATGGCGGTAAAGGCAAGCCTCAGGTCGGGGATGGTGCGGGCGAGGGGGCCTGAAACGGCCATGAGTTGCCCGCCAATATGCCTGTCACCTGCCGTCGCGTTGAAGGCGGGCACACGGCCAAGGGACGGGCGAAGCCCATGCACACCGCAGGCATAGGCCGGATAGCGGATCGACCCCGCGATATCCGTGCCATGCGCGATGGCGCCCATGCCAGCGGCAACCGCCGCCCCCGCCCCGCCCGACGATCCGCCGGGCGTAAGCAGGGCGTCATATGGGTTCAGCGTCTGGCCATGCAGGCTGTTGCGCGTGAACCATCGGAGCGAAAAGGCAGGTGTATTCGTGCGCCCCACGATCACGGCACCTGCGCGTCGCAGGTTTGCCACCACAGGGTTATCCTCATCCCCGATCAAGCCTGATTGCAGACGCAGACCATTGGTCGTGGCCTGCCCCATTTGATCGACATTCACCTTCACCGTGACCGGCACGCCAGCCAGTGGTGGCAGGTCATCCCCTCTAAGCCGCGCGCTGTCGATGGCATGGGCCGTGGCGCGCGCTTCGTCATCCATGCGGGCCACGATGGCGTTTAGCTGGGGGTTTTCCTCGTCAATCCGGCTGAGGGTAGCATCCAGCACCTCTTTTGCGCCCAGGTCTCCATCGCGGATAGCTTGGGCGATAGCGGTGGCGGAAAGCGTGATGGGATCGGTCATGTCATGGTGCCCCCGTTTCCTGCAGCACCATGGCGCGGAGAAGGGCGTCTGAAAAGGGCAGGCGGAAAGCGGGTGACCAGCTTTTGCACAGCATGAACAGAAACCTACCAGCAAGAACCGCGTCGAATACCAACAAGACTTTGAAAAAAATAAGAAAAAACTGAATCACAGGGGGATAAAGTTTTCCGGTCCGCAGTCTGCGACCAATGCCGCATACCGGGGCATACCATGGTGGGAGGCGACTCCCGCAGACTGAGGGAGGGAAGCCTTGTCACAGATTGAGACCTTCTATGACGTGATGCGGCGGCAGGGGATCACCCGCCGCAGCTTCATGAAATACTGTTCGCTGACCGCCGCCGCGCTTGGTCTTGGCCCAAGTTTCGTGCCCAAGATCGCCCATGCGATGGAGACAAAGCCGCGCACGCCCGTGATCTGGGTCCATGGCCTTGAATGCACCTGCTGCTCCGAAAGCTTCATCCGCGCTGCGCATCCGCTGGCCAAGGATGTGGTCCTGTCGATGATCAGCCTTGATTACGACGACACGCTGATGGCGGCGGCGGGCCATGCGGCCGAGGCCGCGCTGATGGACACGATCGAGAAGTACAAGGGCAACTACATCCTTGCGGTGGAGGGCAACCCGCCGCTGAACGAGGACGGGATGTTTTGCATCACGGGGGGTAAGCCCTTTGTCGAAAAGCTGCGGATGGCGGCAAAGGATGCCAAGGCCATCATCAGTTGGGGCGCCTGCGCATCCTATGGCTGTGTGCAGGCGGCGGCCCCTAACCCGACGCAGGCGACCCCGGTCCATAAGGTCATCACCGACAAGCCGATCATCAAGGTCCCCGGCTGCCCGCCGATTGCCGAGGTGATGACGGGCGTCATCACCTATATGCTGACCTTTGACCGTCTGCCGGAGCTTGACCGTCAGGGACGGCCCGCGATGTTCTATTCGCAGCGCATCCATGACAAATGCTATCGCCGCCCGCATTTCGACGCAGGCCAGTTCGTCGAGGCATGGGACGACGAGAATGCCCGCAAAGGCTATTGCCTTTACAAAATGGGCTGCAAGGGGCCGACGACCTATAACGCCTGTTCCACCGTGCGTTGGAACGAAGGTGTGTCCTTCCCCATTCAGTCGGGCCATGGCTGCATTGGCTGTTCCGAAGACGGGTTCTGGGATCAGGGCTCTTTCTACAACCGCCTGACCAACGTCAAGCAATTCGGGATCGAGGCGAATGCCGATCAGATCGGCATTGCTGCGGCGACGGTCGTTGGCGGCTCTATCGCCGTTCATGCGGCCGTCAGCGCGCTGAAAAAGGCACAGAAAAAGACGCAGGACAAGGTGGAGGGCTAAGATCATGGGAAACCAGACGCCGAACGGGTTCAACCTTGATACAGCGGGCAAGCGCATCGTCGTCGATCCGGTCACGCGGATCGAAGGGCACATGCGCTGCGAGGTAAATGTCAATGATGACGGCATTATCACGAACGCCGTCAGCACCGGCACCATGTGGCGTGGGCTAGAGGTCATCCTGAAGGGCCGCGATCCACGCGACGCATGGGCCTTCACGGAACGGATATGCGGGGTCTGCACGGGGACGCACGCCCTTACCTCTGTCCGGGCGGTTGAGGATGCGTTGGGGATCACCATCCCCGACAACGCCAATTCCATCCGCAACATCATGCAGTTGAACCTGCAGATCCATGATCACATCGTGCATTTCTACCACCTGCACGCGCTGGATTGGGTCAACCCTGTGAACGCGCTCCGCGCTGATCCCAAGGCCACTAGCGAATTGCAGCAGGCCGTGTCGCCCAGCCATCCGTTGTCATCGCCCGGCTACTTCCGTGACGTGCAGAACCGGTTGAAGAAATTCGTGGAGAGCGGTCAGCTTGGTTTGTTCAAGAACGGCTATTGGGACAACCCTGCCTATCTCTTGCCGCCCGAAGCGGACTTGATGGCCACGACCCATTATCTTGAGGCGCTGGACCTGCAGAAGGACATTGTGAAGGTCCACACCATCTTTGGCGGTAAGAACCCGCATCCGAACTGGCTTGTTGGTGGTGTGCCCTGCCCGATCAACGTCCATTCCACGGGCGCAGTTGGCGCCATCAATATGGAGCGGTTGAACCTCGTCAGTTCCATCATCGACCGCTGCATCGAGTTCAACAACAACGTCTATATCCCCGACGTGATCGCTATCGGCGGATTCTACAAGAACTGGCTTTACGGTGGCGGTCTGTCATCGAAATCGGTGCTGGCCTATGGCGATATCCCTGAACATGCCAATGACTTCACGGCGGCGCAATTGCACCTGCCGCGCGGCGCGATCATCAACGGCAACCTGAACGAGGTGCAGGATGTGGATGTCCGCGATCCTGAACAGATTCAGGAATTCGTGGATCATTCCTGGTATCAGTATGGCGAACCCGGCAAGGGCCTGCATCCGTGGGATGGTGTGACAGAGCCGAAGTTCGAACTGGGTGCCGCGACCAAGGGCAGCCGGACGAATATCGAAAACATCGACGAGGCAGCGAAGTATTCTTGGATCAAGGCGCCACGCTGGAAGGGCCATGCGATGGAAGTGGGGCCGCTGGCCCGTTACATCGTGGGCTATGCCGGTGGGCATGAGGACATCAAGAACCAGGTCGAAGGCCTGCTGCGGACGATGGACCTGCCGGTGACGGCGCTCTTCTCCACACTTGGCCGGACCGCCGCGCGGGCGCTTGAATCCGAATATTGCGGGCGCTTGCAGAAGCACTTCTTCGACAAGCTGGTGCAGAACATCAAGAATGGCGATGAAAGCACTGCCAATGTCGCCAAATGGGACCCCTCGACCTGGCCGAAAGAGGCAAAGGGCGTGGGCATGACCGAAGCCCCGCGCGGCGCGCTGGGGCATTGGGTCAAGGTGAAGGACGGGCGCATCGAGAATTACCAATGTGTCGTACCCACCACTTGGAACGGCAGCCCGCGCGACAGCGCCGGCAATATCGGGGCTTTTGAGGCCAGCCTTCTGGAAACCAAGATGGAACGGCCGGAGGAACCGGTCGAAATCCTGCGCACGTTGCACAGCTTCGACCCCTGCCTTGCCTGTTCCACCCATGTCATGTCGCCCGATGGTCAGGAACTGACCTCGGTCAAGGTTCGCTGAGGAGGAATGGCGATGAGGAAACTTGCACTTTCGACGGTGGCGACCCTGCTGGCAGGTCCGGCGCTGGCGCATACAGGCCATGGCGCTGCGGATGGCTTCTTGCATGGCTTGGGGCACCCGGTCTTTGGCATGGATCACCTTCTGGCTATGGTGACGGTGGGCCTGTGGTCGGGCTTCGTGCTGCCGCAGCGGTTCTGGGCGGGGGCGATGGCCTTCATGGGGGCGATGGTTCTTGGGGCGGCCTTGTCTTGGTATGGCTTTGCCTTGCTGGGGGTGGAGACGCTTATCACATCCTCGGTGGTGGTGTTCGGTCTGCTGACGCTGCTGACCCGGCGTGGGCAGGGGGCGGGTATGACCACCGCTTCTCTGGCTGCCATCGCGGCCTTTGCGCTGGCCCATGGCCATGCCCATGCGACCGAGGCGACGGGGCAGGCGCTGGCCTATCTTGCGGGCTTCCTGAGTTCGACCGCCGCTCTTCATCTGGCGGGGATCGCTTTGGCGCGGTCGGTGGCAGAGGGGCGCTTTGCCTCGCTTGTGCAGCGCGTGCTTGGGGGCGGGGTCGCCATGGGTGGCCTTCTGCTCGCCTTCGGCTAAGGGGGGCGGGTCATGCCTGACACAACCCTTCCCGTCGATGACGTGGTGGTTCGCCCAGACCCCATAACCTCACCCGCCTATGAGGCGGCACGGCTGACCGGCGATGCGACGCTGGAAGATCTGGAAAGCATCCGCAAACGCACCTCGGTCTATGTCTACGAGGCGCCGGTCCGGATGTGGCACTGGATCAACGCGGCCTGCATCCTTGTGTTGATCATTTCGGGCTATTTCATCGGGGCACCCCTGCCATCGATGCAGATCGGAGAGGCGACGGATCAATTCGTCATGGGCTATATCCGCTTTGCGCATTTCGCGGCGGCGATGATCCTGACCGTGGCCTTTGCGGGCCGCATCTACTGGGCGCTGATGGGCAACCATCATGCACGGCAGCTGTTCTATGTGCCGGTGTGGAAGGCCCGCTGGTGGCGCGAGATGTTCTTCGAGCTGCGCTGGTACGCCTTTCTGGAACGCGAGCCGAAGAAGTACATCGGTCATAACCCGCTGGCCCAGCTTGCCATGTTCTTCTTCATGACGCTTGGCCTGACCTTCATGATCGTCACCGGCTGGGCGCTTTATGCCGAAGGGGCGGGGCAGGGGTCCTTGCCCGATACGGTCTTTGGCTGGGTGCTGGGATTGGTGCAGAACAGCCAGAGGCTGCACACGCTGCACCATCTGGGGATGTGGGCCATCGTCATCTTCACGATGATCCATATCTACGCCGCGATCCGCGAAGATATCATGTCGCGGCAAAGCATGGTTTCGACCATGATCTCTGGCCATCGAACGTTCAAGGACGACCGGCCCGAATGACCGTGCCGCAGAACGGTATTGCAGCGGCCCCTTCGGGGGCCGTTTCACTTTGGCACGGACAGAGTGATCGCGCACTGTCGCGACGTTTCCAGTTTTCGCTTCAATATGGTTAGTAACTTTCCATACCAGATTTCACGCCAAGCGCGACTAGTTCGAAAAATCAATAGTTTATAGGGTATTCGGCGCGCTTATTTTTGATCGAAGAATCGCTCACGCCTTGGCACTGCAAATGACATGATCACCCCAAGGGCAAGGGCGCAAAGCCCGCGACCAGCCGGAAAAGACGGCTAAGAGGGACGGAGGATGTGGTCATGAAGGTGTTGATCCTTGGGATCGGCAATGTGTTGTGGGCGGATGAAGGCTTTGGCGTGCGCTGCGTCGAGTCGATGGCGGATCGCTATGCGCTGCCTGATACCGTCAAGCTGATGGATGGGGGAACGCAGGGCCTCTACCTGCTGCCCTTTCTGGAAGAGGCCGATGCGCTTCTGGTTTTCGATGCCATTGATTACGGGCTGCCTGCGGGCACGCTGCGCCTGATCCGCGACGATCAGGTGCCGGCATTCATGGGTGCGAAGAAGATGTCGCTGCACCAGACCGGTTTTCAGGACGTGATCGCAACCGCCACGCTGATGGGCCATTGCCCGCCCCGCATGGTTCTGATCGGCTGCCAACCCGTGGAGTTGGAAGATTACGGCGGCGGCCTGCGCCCCGCAGTTGCGGCGCGTATTCCCGAAGCCTTGCAGATCGCGGTGGGCGTCCTGCGCGAATGGGGGATCGACGCTGTCGCAGGCCGCTCGACGGCGACCGATCTTGCAGATGCTTCAATCCGTCAGTCCGCCTATGAAGACGGCCGCCCGACCGAAAGCGAAGCCTGCCGCATCGGTGACGCCCGTTTCCTGCCGCAGGCGGTGTGACATGTGCCTAGGAGTTCCGATGCTGCTTCTGGGTCGTGACGGTATCGCGGGTCTGGCCCGTGATGGCGAGGCGACGGAACTTGTCGATCTCTCCCTGACACCAGATGCCGATGCGGGCGACTGGGTGCTTGTTTTTCTTGGTGCAGCGCGTGAAGTGCTCACCGAATTCGAAGCGCTCGCCACGCGCCGTGCGCTGGATGGTCTTCGCGCCCTCATGTCGGGCGGTGATCTGGGCGACGCCTTCCATGATCTGGATAGCCGGACCCCGACCCTTCCTCCCCATCTTCAAGCCGCGCTGGACGCGGGACATGCGAAAGGCTGATCCGATGCATCCCCTTTTGAACCGATTGGTCACCGAACTGGGCTGGCCCCATCTTCAGACGATGGACGAGGTTGAGGCGTTTCTCGCCCGCCCCGGCGCACATTGCCTGCTGATCCCCGGCGATCCGGCACGCAACCTTGAAACCGCCGATGCGGCGGTGGTGCTGCCGGAACTGCGCATGGTGTTTCAAGGCGCCTTCGACTGCGCACTCGTTGGCGATGCGATCGAGGCCCAGCTGCGCGAGACACATGGCGTGCTGAAGACCCCCGGATTCCTCTTTTTCCGCAACGGGCGGATGCAGGGGGCCATCGCAAAGATCAGGGACTGGGACGATTACATGGCGCGAGTCCCCGCCATCCTTGGCTTGGCCGAAACAGGAGTGTGACGATGGCGAACTTTCACCTTCCGCCGCAAGGCTTTGGTCCCGGGTCGCAGGGCACCGGAGAAGAGCTCGACTTCATGCCGCTGCCATCGGGCATGCGCACCTACTCGGCGCATGTGCCAGAGGTGGAACCCGGCGCGGTCCCTCGTGCTGCGCTTGATCTGATCGAGGCCATTGCTGGCGCCTGCGACCTGACGGCGGTGGATGGTCAACCACGTTCGGTCGATGTGGGCTTTCTTGCGCCTGATGCGCGGGCCTTGCTGGCCGAAACGCTGGGTCAGGGTGAGGTGGCGATGAAGCTGCGTGGCGTCCCTGCGGTGGCGGTTCAGGAGTCGGTCTTCGCCGGGGTCTGGGTTCTGGCCGGCGAAGGGGTCGACCGTATCGAAATCGCGCCTTGCCCGGCCCTGGCGGTATCGCGAGCGCATGTTCCGCACCGTCCCGCGCTGGGGGCCGATGCCTTTCGTGGCGCACAGGTGGTGAATGCACCCGCCCTTCTGGTAGAGCTAGAGGATAGGTCCCGCGGCTGGCATCCGGGGGCCGAGGTGCATGTCATCAACCTTTCGCTCTTGCCCCATACGGAAGAGGATCTTCTTTGGCTGGCCGAAGCCACAGGTGAAGGCGCGGTGACAGTTCTTTCACGCGGTTACGGCAATTGCCGTGTGACGGCCACGGCGCTGGCCCATGTCTGGCGGGTGCAGTTCTACAATTCCATGGATACCCTGATCCTTGACACCTACGAGGTCACGGAAATGCCTGAAGTCGTCATTGCCGCGACCGAGGATCTGACCGACAGCGCGGACCGCATTCGCGAAGTGCTGGAGGCGATCAGATGACCGTGGGCTTCGAAGGCAGCTATCTGGGCGCGTCCGACAAGATCAGCCCCCTTGCCATTATGGAATGCAAAATCTGCTGGACGCCCTATGATCCGGCCGACGGCGATGACACGCGGCAGGTTTTGCCGGGGACACCTTTCCTTGCCTTGCCCGAAGATTGGTCCTGTCCCGGCTGTTCGGCTCCAAAGGCCCAATTCCTTGTTCGCGAAGACCCGGGTGCCGAAAGTGCGCGACTGGCGGCTCAGATGGCCGAGGCTACGCGGCGGTTAGTGTCAGATTTCGCAGAAGTGTTCCATTCCAAGATGCGCGATGTGCCCTTGGTCAATCATGCCCTTCATGTGGAAGCGGTGGGATTCGTGCCGCATGAGGAAGGCTTTCTCGGCGTCCTTGTCGCGCCATGGTTTATGAACCTGATCCTGCTGCCGAAAGAGGGCCGTCCAGCCCTGCGCGCCGGCGAGAAAGAGGTGCTGCGCTTTGCCTCTGGCGATTACGAGTTCCTGCATAATGCAAGGCCAGAAACCGGACCCTATCTGGCCTGTTCGCTGTTTTCGCCCATGTCTGATTTCACCAGCCAGTTACAGGCGGTTGAGGTGGCACGCGCCGTGATGACCGAACTGTTCAAGGCCGAGAACCGCGCCGAGACCGACAGGGCCGCCGAAATCCGCGCCTCACGTGAGGCAGAAATTGCCGGTGTAGATCTCGAGGACGGGGAAGAGGCAACAGCCTTGCAACCGACACGGCGCGCCCTTCTGACAGGCGGGCTGTCCGGCGGGGCGGAGGCATGAAATGGTGCAGGTTCTGACCCTTTCTCCGGCGACAGATGGCTATCGGGTGATCCGACCTGCCGCTCTGCCACTTGGAGCTTTGGTTCTGGGTCATCCGGTGGACGAAGTGGCGAAGATGCTGCCACGGCTGTTCAACCTATGCCGCGTTGCGCAGGAAACGGCTGTCAGGCTTTCTTTGCGACTGACGACGTCGCGGGACAGGGATGCATTGGCCGCCGAAGTCCTGCGCGATCATTTGCTTCGCCTGTCGGTCATTCTGCCCCCAATGCTGGGCTTGCCGGTTCGGGGCATTGCGGGCGATCCCTTGTTGGTGCTTTTCGGTCAAGGGCGAGGGCTGCCTGTTGACTTGATCGGCCTGCGTGCCTGGTTGGCGGCGGGTGAAGGTGCGGCACCTCTTGTGTCAAAAGTGGCACAGGCCTTTGGTCCCGGTGAGGCGGCGGTTGACCTACCTTATGTCGATGCAGCGACGGCCCTTTCGGTGGTGGCGGTAGAAAATTCGGCCGCGGGACGGCAGGCCGCGCATCCTTTGCTGCGGTCCATCGCGGCGCGGCAGGGGCGTGGCCCCTTGTGGCGTCTGCTTGGCATGCTGGCCGATGCCGAGGCGGCGGTGGCGGGTCGCCTGCCCCAACCCACGATCGCCGATGGCGTGGCGCGGGTGGCGGCCGCGCGGGGGTCCTATGCGCTGCGCCTTGGCCAAGTGGGCGGGATGGTCACGCGGATTGACCGCGTGACGCCGACCGATCACCTCTTGGCACCGGGGGGTGCCTTGGAATGCGCCCTGACAACCCTGCCCGTGGCGAAGCGGCATCTTGCGCCAGTGGTTGCCGCGCTGCACGATCCCTGTATGGCGGTGAAGGTGGAGGGCATGCGCCATGCATGAAATGTCGCTTGCCGAGGGCATCCGCAGCGTGATCGAGGATCAAGCCCGCGCACATGGCTTTGCCCGCGTGACGGTGGTCCGACTGGAGATTGGCCGCTTTGCCGGGGTGGAAAAACCCGCACTGGATTTTGCCTTCGACGTGGTCATGCGCGGCAGCCCCGCCGAAGGCGCGCGGCTTGAGATGATCGACCTGCCCGGACGGGCGCTTTGCTATGATTGCGAAAAGACGGTGGAGATTGCGGATCGTCTGGCGCCTTGCCCGCTTTGCGGCGGTGGGCGGCTGATGCCGGATGGCGGAGACGAGATGCGGATCAAGGATATGGAGGTGGCGTGATGTGTACGGTATGCGGCTGTTCCGATACGGTGACGGCGGATGGCAAGGTTCTGGAATTCGCGGGCGGGCATTCCCATCCGCATGACCATCTTCACCATGGCCACGATCACGATCACGATCATTCCCATGACCATGGACATCATCACCACTACGGGATGGGTGCTGCGGGCGTGTCGGTCCCCGGTATGACGCAAGCACGACTGATCGAGGTGGAAACCTCGATCCTTGCCAAGAACGACGCCTATGCCATGGCCAATCGCCGCGTTCTGAAGGCGCTTGGCGCTTTGGCGGTGAACCTTGTCTCTTCACCGGGGTCGGGCAAGACCACGCTTCTGTGCGAGACGATCCGTCGGCTGGGTGACGCCCCCTTGGCCGTGATCGAAGGTGATCAGCAAACCAGCGCAGATGCCGACCGCATTCGTGCGACGGGGGCGACCGCGATCCAGATCAACACCGGGAAGGGCTGCCATCTGGATGCGCATATGGTGGGGCATGCTATGGATGATTTGGCCCTAAAGCCGGGGGCATTCCTCTTCATCGAAAACGTGGGTAATCTTGTTTGCCCTGCCGCATTCGACCTTGGCGAAGACGCGAAAATCGCGATCCTGAGCGTGACAGAGGGCGAAGATAAACCCCTGAAATATCCCGACATGTTCACCGCCGCCAAAGTGGCAATCCTGAACAAGATCGACCTTGCGCCGCATTGCGGATCGGACATCGCGGCCTATGAGGCGAACCTACGCCGCGTGAATCCGGCGATCACGATCCTTAAGCTTTCGGCCCGTACGGGCGAAGGGATGGAGGGTTGGCTTCGCTGGCTGACCCATAGCCGGACGGCCAAGGTGCTGTGATGGCCGACACACCCGCGCCTCCGCGCCCGACGATCCTTCTGGTCGATGACGAGCCGCATTCCCTGCAAGCCATGCGTATGGCGCTGGAGGATGAATTCGAATGCCTGACGGCAGGCAATGCCGAACAGGCCCTCGGCGTGATGGAGGAAGAGTGGATTCAGGTCGTGATCTGCGACCAGCGGATGCCGGGGCGGACGGGCGTGGAGTTTCTGGCCGAACTGCGCGAACGCTGGCCTGAAACGATCCGCGTGATCGTCACGGGTTACACCGATCCCGCCGCGATGGCACAGGCGATCAATGACGCAGGCATCCATCAGTTCCTGACCAAGCCGTGGCATCCCGATCAATTGACGATGGCCGTGCGCAACGGCACGCGGCTGTTTTCTCTGGCGCGGGATAATGAACGCATGGCGCTTGAGATGCGGTTTCTGGCGCAGACAGTGCAGGCCAAGCTGGAAAAGCGCCGTGGTGCCCTGCGCGAAGGCTATGGGTTCGAGACGATCCTGCGGTCACCCACAAGCCCGATGAATGCAGTGGTCGCGCAGGCACGCCTTTACGCCACCTTTGATGTTCCGGTCCTGCTGACCGGAGAACCGGGGACGGGCAAGTCACGTCTGGCGAAATCGATGCATTTCGCCTCGCTCCGGTCTGACAAGCCCTACCTTTCATTGAACCTCGCCGGGATGCCTGACGATCTTGCCCTGCTAGAGTTGTTCGGGGCGAAACGCGGGATGTTGCCCGGTGGCGTGGCCAAGATCGGCCTCGTGCAAAAGGCTGATCGCGGTACGCTTTTCTTGGGCGGGATTGAGACGGCCTCGCCCGCCCTGCAACTTGCGCTGCATCGGTTGATGGAAGAGGGCACCTTTTCCCCCATCGGCGGGCAAGAAGTGCTGACCTCTGGCCTGCGTCTCATCGTCGGCTCAGGGGCCGATCTGGCGGTGCGTGTGGCAGAGGGTGCCTTCCGACCGGACCTTTACTATGCGCTGGCCGTCGCAGAACTTGCATTGCCGCCCTTGCGCGCAAGGCGGGGCGATGTGGCGGTTATGGCCCAGCATTATCTGGGTGAACTGTCCGCCCAGCATGGCAAGGCCAGCCACGGGTTCGAGGCGGCAGCACTGACCTTCCTTGAAAACTACGACTGGCCCGGCAACCTGCGCGAATTGCGCAACGAGGTGACGCGCATGCTGATTTGCGCGACCGACAACGTGCTGGGGGCGGACCTGATTTCGCGCCACATCCTGCAAGCGGCACCCGGCGAGGGTGGCGCCGACCGCGAAGCGCAGGTGGCCCTGATGGATGGTAGCCTGAAAGACCGCGTTGAGCTGATCGAAATGCGCATCCTGCGCGAAACCCTGACCCGCCACCGCTGGAACAAAAGCCGGGCCGCGGCAGAGCTCGGCCTGTCTCGCGTCGGCCTGCGGGCGAAACTGGAACGCTATGGTATCGCCGATCCGGTGGGTCGCGCCGTGACCGAAGATGAGGAGGACTAGGGCATGTGTCTGGGTATTCCGGGGCGGATCACCGCAATCACGGATGAAGGGCGGATGATGGCGATGGCCGATGTGTCAGGCGTCCGGCGCGAGGTATCGGTCGCCTGCGTGGCGGGCGCAGACCTGTCGGCGCTGGTGGGCCAATGGGCGCTGATCCATGTCGGTTTCGCCATGGCGATCATCGACGAGGACGAGGCGGAGAAAACGCTTCAAGCCCTGCGCGATCTGGGCGAAGCGCAGGAAACGCTTGAGATGATGCGCGCGAGCGATCTGGCGCTGGAGGGACGGTCATGAAATTCGCATCCGAATTCCGCGATCCTGTAGCGGCAAAGGCGCTTTTGTCCGCCATCGCGGCCAGTTGCGACCGGATGGGGGCGACGCGGGAAGAACCCGTTTACATCATGGAAATCTGCGGCGGGCATACCCATTCGATCTTTCGCTATGGGTTAGACAAGTTGATCCATCCGGGGGTGGAATTCATCCATGGCCCCGGCTGCCCTGTCTGCGTCCTGCCCATGGCGCGCGTGGATGAATGCGTCGAAATTGCTGAACGTCCGGACGTGATCCTTTGCACCTTCGGCGATGCGATGCGCGTGCCGGGGCATCGCAAAAGCCTGATGCAGGCCAAGGCCGAGGGTGCCGATATCCGCATGGTCTATTCACCGCTGGACGCACTTGAACTCGCCCGTCGCAATCCGGGGCGGGAGGTGGTGTTCTTCGGGCTTGGGTTCGAGACGACGACGCCTTCGACCGCGCTTGCCATTCAAGCGGCGGCGCGCGAAGGGCTGAAGAATTTCACCGTCTTCTGCAATCACATCACGGTGCCCGAACCGATCAAGGCGCTGCTCGACGATCCTGATATGCGGCTTGATGGTTTCATCGGGCCGGGCCACGTGTCGATGGTAATCGGGGTGCATCCCTACGATTTCATTGCGCGCGATTATGCCAAGCCCATCGTGGTGGCGGGGTTTGAGCCGACGGACCTTTTGCAATCCGTGCTGATGGTGCTGCTGCAAATCGAACAGGGCCGCGCCGCCGTGGAAAACCAATATGCCCGTGTGGTGCCGGAACATGGCAACCCGGTCAGCCTTGCCGCCATCGCCGATGTCTATGAACGCAGGCCGTCCTTCGAATGGCGTGGTCTCGGAGAGATCGATGCCAGCGGCCTACGCATCCGGCCCAAATATCGCGCCTTCGATGCCGAGGAAAAGTTCGGGATCGGATACGGGGCGGTGCATCGTGTGGTGCCAGAGCCTGAAGGCTGTGCCTGCGGGGCGGTGATGACGGGGCGGATCAAGCCCACGGCCTGCCCACAATTCGGTAAGGGCTGCACGCCCGACATGCCACTGGGCGCGCTCATGGTCAGTTCCGAAGGGGCCTGCGCGGCCTATTGGCAATATGGCGGGGCCCGTGCCGTGGCGGCGGAATAGGGGGCAGACCCCGGGGGTTTCACCCCCGGACCCCCAGAGTATTTGGGCCAAGATGAAGGGGCCATAACATGGACGGAACCGGACGGATGAAGGTAGATCGGGTGACGCTGGCCCATGGCGGCGGCGGACGGGCGATGCGCGATTTGATCGAAGGCGTCTTCACTTCGGTCTTTCAGCCACCGGGGGGTGAAGATCAAGCCCGCCTGATGGACGCCGCCTTAAAGGAACCCGGCGCGCGGCTGGCCTTTACAACCGATAGTTTTGTGGTGACGCCGATTGAATTTCCGGGCGGCGACATCGGCAAGATCGCCGTTTGCGGCACGGTGAACGATCTGGTCGTGGGCGGCGCCCGGCCTCTTTGGCTCTCGGCTGCCTTCATCATCGAAGAAGGGACAGAGGTTGCCCTACTCCGCCGGATCGCAGCATCGATGCAGGCCGAGGCGCAGGCCGCAGGCGTGCGGATCGTGACGGGGGACACCAAGGTGGTGGAACGCGGCAAGGGTGACGGTGTCTTCGTCACCACGGCGGGGGTGGGGGTAATCCCGGCGGGGCGTGATCTGGGCGCGGCGCATATCGCGGCTGGCGATGCGGTGCTGGTCAATGGCTATGTTGGCGACCATGGCGCCGCAATCCTCGCCGCCCGTGGCGACATGGCGCTGGATACCGATCTGATCAGCGATTGCGCCGCCCTTGGCCATCTGATGGAGGCGGTTCTGGCCGCCGCGCCCGGCACCCATGCTGCGCGCGATGCAACGCGCGGGGGCCTAGCATCGGCTCTGAATGAAATGGCGGCAGAGGCCGGGGTTTCGGTGGAACTGAACGAAGACGCCCTTCCTCTACGCCCTGAAGTGCGCGGGATATGCGAAATCCTTGGTCTTGATCCACTTTATCTTGCCAATGAAGGGACCATGGTCCTCTTCGTGCCGCAAGATCAGGCCGCAGCCGCGCTGGCAGCTATGCGATCTCGGCCACAAGGCCGCGATGCGGTGCAGATCGGTGTCGCCAAGAATGGGCTGGCTGGGCGCGTCTCCTTGCGGTCATCGTTTGGGGGCGCGCGCATCGTCGACATGTTGGTTGGCGAACAGCTGCCACGCATCTGCTGATATTTCGCTGATCGGCCGTGTCGGCAACCCCTGGTTTATCGCTGTTCTAAACTATTCGTGTTTTGGCCCGTTCCCCTTCACTCCGGGGCTTGGTTTAGCCTTCTCCGGCAAGTGCCTTGTGCGGGGTGACGATCGGCCGAATGCCCAGGGCGGATGAGTGAGAAAAGCGGAGACCGCCCTGAGTGAACGTTCTGTCCGACACCCCGACCCCCGCCGCCGCCCGTGCCCTGCTGGATACGCCGCCGGAAGATGAGTTCGACAACTTCACCCGCCTCGCCTCGCGCCTGATGAAGGTTCCGGTGTCGCTGGTTTCAATTCTGGACATTGACGGGAACCGGCAGTTCTTCAAAAGCCAGTTCGGCCTGCCCGATCCTTGGGCCACAACACGCCAGACACCGCTCAGCCAATCTTTCTGCCGTCTGATCGTCGAAGACAGACAACCCCTCATCGTGACCGATGCCCGCAAGGATGCGCGCGTCCGGGGAAATGCGGTGATCGATCTGTTGGGGGTGGTGGCCTATCTGGGCGTTCCTGTCGTGGCCGATACGGGCGAGGTGATCGGGTCCTTTTGCGTCATCGACCACGAAGTACGCCAATGGACGGACGAGGATTTGGACACGCTGAAACGGCTCGGTCGCAGCGTGAATGACCAGCTTCGCCTTAAGTCGATGGCGCAGGCCCTTGAAACGGTGCGGCGTGATTTGGCGAATGAACGTGACCAGTTGGCGAATATCCTTGAAACCGTTCCGGTTGCGGTTCTTTCAGTGAACCGTCAGGGGCGCATCACCCTGACCAATCGGGAATGCCGCCGCGTACTGGGACTGTCCGAGGAAGAGATCGCCCAACGTCAGTTCGACGATATTCGCTGGCAGATCGAAGCGGTTGGCGGCGGGCCCTTTCAGGTCGAAGATCTGCCCGTGGCGCGTGTCCTGCGCGACGGCAAGCCCGTGCGCGACGTGCGCCATGCCGTGGTCTGGCCAGATGGGGAACGGCATATCCTGTCTATCAATGCATCGCCCCTAACTGGCCCCGGTGGACCGGTGGCCGTTGTTTGCGCAGTGGAAGACATTACCGAACGTGTCGCCGCGACCCAGCGGATCGAAGAGGCACGCCAGAAGGCCGAAGATGTCAGCCGCGCGAAATCGGACTTCCTCGCCAATATGAGCCACGAGATACGCACCCCGCTGAACGGCGTCTTGGGGATGGCCGAGGTGCTGCAAAGCATGGTCACCACACCGGAAAAGCAGCGAATGGTTTCCACCATCCGCCAATCGGGTGAAACACTGCTGTCGGTCCTGAACTCCATCCTCGACATGTCGAAGATCGAGGCGGGCAAACTCACCCTCGACAAGGTGCCGATCCGCGTGCCGGACCTGATCTTCGGGATCGAGGCGCTGCATCGCGTCAAGGCCGAAGAAAAGGCGCTGGATTTCGAAGTGCTGTGCAGCGGCGGCAAATCCAAGGCGCGGCTTGGCGATCCGCACCGGATTACACAGGTCCTGAACAACCTTCTCAGCAATGCGATCAAGTTCACCGAAAGCGGCGATGTTCGGGTCATCGTCTCTTGCAAACCGGGTCGTCCGGTGATGATCGAGGTGACCGATACAGGTATCGGGATGACCGAGGCGCAGGTGCTTCGGGTGTTCGAAAGTTTCGAACAGGCCGAAAGTTCCATCGCGCGGCGCTATGGCGGCACGGGTCTGGGCCTGTCGATCGTGCGACAACTGGTGCATTTGATGGGGGGGACGATCGAAATCGAAAGCCGCCACGGCAGCGGCACCACAGTCCGCGTTTCGTTGCCCCTGCCAGAGGTTGATCCGATCATCGAAACGCCCCAGACCCCGAATGCAGAAAGCGATCTGGCCTGTCTGGCCGGAAAGCGGGTGCTGGTCGCCGATGACAATCCGACCAACATGATGGTTCTGACAGAGATGTTGGCCCCTTCCGGCGCGCAGATCGTGAAAGCGCAAAACGGGGAAGAGGTCGTCACGGAATGGACCGCCGCGCAGACCGAAGGGCGCCCTTTTGATTTGCTGCTTCTGGATATCCGGATGCCAGTGAAAGATGGGTTGACCGCCCTTAAGGACATCCGCAGTGCCGAGGCAAAGGCAAACCTGCCCGAGGTGCCAGCAATTGCCGTGACGGCGAATGTTATGCCGCAGCAGGTGATGGAATATGTCACCGGCGGCTTTGGCACCCATCTCGCCAAGCCGATCCTGCGCGCCGATCTGATGAAGGCGATTTCCGTCCTCTTGCGGGTCAAAGCCTAATGATCATTCGGTAAATACTTGGGTCCGCAGAGTATCGACCCGCTGCAAGACATCACCCAGAGGATCGTCCGACGATGTGCGGTATGGTCATCCGTGCATCTGATGCGTGTTCAGATCGACGAATCGTCACCGTTATGCGATTCTGCTTCGGCGAAAGCTGCGCTGCCATCGGCAAAGACCGCAATGGCAAGGGGCGCATAGGGTGCGCGCCATTCGCTATGCACATGCGTATTTCGCGGCAGTTCGAGTGTGACGCCATCGCCCTGCGGCAGGGGCAACGCCCTGCCATCGACAGACAAATGGATCAGCGCTGCGGTGGCCTGCCAACTTAGGCTGACCCGATCTATCCCGCCCGCTAATGGCTGGCGCGTCAAGGTCAAGCACGCAGCGGATGCGGCCTCAACGCCCTTGGCGTGGGGCAGGGGTGGCAAGTCGGGGGTGCGCGGCGGCGGCTGTCGATAGCGCCCCGTCGCCTCGAACGCGCAGGCCAGTTGCAGCAATGCGGCATCATCCCAGCCACGCCCTGCGAAGGTCAGGCCTGCGGGCATGCCGATATCGTCCATAATCCCCATCGGCACTGTGACAGTCGGGATGCCAAGATGCCGGATGGCAAGGTTGCCATTCGCCACCCAGACCCCATTCGCCCAAGCCTTTTCGAAAGAGTCAGGGTTCCTGTCCGCATCGGCCGGTCCAATATCGGCCACGGCAGGAAAGACCACGGCATCAAGGCCAAGGGTATCCATCCACGCTTCAAGATCGATGCGTCGGGTCTCCTCCAGCGCGCGAAAGCCTTCGGCCAAATGTGGGATGTCTCGGAAATCGCCCGGTGGATTGGCGCGGGCAAAGGCGGGATAGGTGGCGATATCGTCGTCAAACCCGTCATAACGATCGGGCAACGCACCCTTGGGTAATGGAAAGATCGTCGCCCCGTCTACCTGCGCCAAACGGTACAGATGCGGGTCGCCATTCGCAGCAAGAAAATCATCCCAAGCCCAAACCGAAAGATCGACGATCTCGCGCTTCAGGTAGGCGGGTGACACTAGGCCGCGCGTGCGGATCGTAGGGGCGCCGGGACGGTCGCCTTCATAATTGGTGATGACGGGAAAATCGGTCACGATGACGGTCGCCCCCGCCGCCTCAAGCGCCCGCCGCGCCTGTTCCCACAGCGCAAGGATTGCGGGTCGGGTCACGATGGGCTGCCCCGTCGGCCCGCCGATGCCCGGCCTCTCCGCCGTGCCGGCAAGGGGATCGGCGTTGATATACATGGCCGGAACACCAATTCGCTTGCCCTTAAGCGAGGCATCTCTCGCCAAAGCGGCATAGGACGGCGGCCTGATATCCGATGCAGGGGGGATCGCGACCCAAGGCTGGCTTCGCCAAAGATCGCCACGCGTTTCCGGATCATCCGCCACGATCACATCCAGCAGCGCCAGCATATCGGCCATCGTGCGGGTATGCGGCACGACAACGTCCATCGTCGGCACCAGCGGCCAATTTCCGCGCACCGAAATCACCCCGCGCGACGGCGTATAGGCGCATAGCCCATTATTGGCCGCAGGCGCGCGACCCGATGACCATGTCTCTTCCCCCAAACCGAAGGCAGCAAAGCTGGCGGCCGTCGCCGTCCCTGACCCGTTCGAGGAACCAGAAGCATAGGCCGCTGTCAGGTAATCGGCGTTATAGGGGCTTTCCGCGCGGCCATAGACACCGCGCTGCATTCCCCCATTCGCCATGGGCGGCATATTGGTCAGGCCAATCAGCACCGCGCCTGCCGCCCGCAGGCGGGCGATGGCAAAAGCATCGTCCGAGGCAACCAGATCGGCAAACGCCGGCGACCCAGAGGCAACCGTGAGCCCGCGCACCTTGTAGCTGTTCTTGGCCGTGTAGGGGATGCCGTCCAAGGGGCCAAGGCTTTCCCCCCGCGCTCGGCGCAGATCCGAGGCCCGCGCTTCGTCAAACATCAACGGGTTCAGGATCGGCACCGCGTTCAGGCGCGGCCCCATCCGATCCAGCGCTGCGATGCGTGTGAGATAGGTGGCCGTCAAGGCAACCGAAGTGGTCCGCCCTTCGTCAAGGGCGGCACGAAGGTCGGCAAGGCTGGCTTCGACGACGGTCATGGGCGGACTCTGGGCTGTTGCTGCGTGATGCAATGCACCCCACCACCCCGCGCGAAAAGTTCGCGCGCATCCACTGGAACGATCCGGCGGCCCGGATAGGCAGCAGCAAGGATATCCGCGGCTTGGGCATCGGCCTTCGCCTCTCCAAAGGCGCAGGCAATGACGGCGTCATTGATGACAAGATGGTTCACATAGGACCAATCGACGTAGCCATGTGCGTCGGTCAGAGTGGCGGGGGCGGGCAGATCGATGACCTCCAACCGCCGCCCTTTCGCATCCGTGGCCTCTGACAGGATCGCGCGGATCTCCCTCATTGTTGCATGGTCTGGATGGCCGCTGTCATTTTGCTGATGAACCAGAACTCTCCCCGAAGATGGGAAGGTGGCGACGATATCGACATGCCCCCGCGTCCCGAAATCATCGTAATCCCGCGCAAGGCCGCGCGGCAGCCAGATCGCCTTTTCGGTGCCAAGCGTGCGCGCCATCTCTGCCTCTACCCGTGCAGCATCGGCATGAGGATTGCGCTCAGCGCCCAGCTGAACAGTTTCGGTCAGAAGGATGGTCCCTTCGCCATCGACATGGATGCCACCCCCCTCATTCACCAGAAGCGAGGGGATCACCGGCACGCCCAGAAGACCCGCGATGAACTGCGCCAATCCCCGATCATGGGTAGCACTGGTCCAGTCGCCACCACCCCAGCCGTTGAAGATCCAATCGACGGCAGCCAGCGACCCGTTGGCTGCATGCACAAAGGTCGGGCCGGAATCGCGCAGCCAGAAATCGTCGATCACCCGTTCGATCAATTCAATCCCGCCACCAAGCATCTTCTGCGCACGGGACATTTCGGACGGATCGACGATCATCGACACAGGCTGAAACTCTGCAATTGCATGCGCGACGGCGGTCCAGGCGGCATAGCCCGCCTCACGCGCCACGGTCGTGTCGCCCAAGGTCTGCCCTTCGCGTGGGAATGCCATCCAGATGCGATCCTGAGGTGCCGTTTCGGGGGGCATGGTCCATGTCATCGGCTGGGTCCTTCGGTCTTTTCTTGGGCCTATCTGAAACAGGTCTTGCCCGCCGCGCCAAGGGGCAGCGTTGCACCGGCTGGGGGCAACGCCTATTGTGCCCCCAAGGGGTAAGGGGACCATCCGTATGGCGCGATCTTTCGGGCAAGCAGAGGGAACCGACCGGATCATCCGTCGCAAGCTTTCCGATGAGGTGCTGGACAGGCTTCGTTCGATGATCCGCAGCGGAGAGTTGCGTCCGGGCGATGCCATGCCTTCTGAACGCGCTTTGATGGATCGCTTTGGCGTCGGCCGCCCTGCGGTGCGTGAGGCGTTGCAATCGCTGCATCAGCAGGGGCTCATCTCCATCTCGCATGGCGAACGGACGCGGGTGCAGCCTATCGATGCGACCACGGTTCTCGCCCGCAGCGATGATGTCGCGCGCATGTTGCTGGATCTGGTGCCTGCAAACCGCCAACATCTGAAAGAAGCGCGCAGGATGTTCGAACTGGGCCTTGTCAGGCTGGCTGCCGAACGGGCAACAGCGGTTGATGTGGCGGACCTGCGGGCGGCGATTGATGAACAGACCGCGCAGATGGCCGGCGACCCTGTTCCCTTCATCAAAGCCGACATGGCCTTTCACGCCCGCATAGCCGCAATCAGCGACAATCCGATCATAACCGCCGCCTCGCAGGCCATGCTTCGCTGGCTTTTCGAATATCACACTGCCTTGCTGCATTGGTCAGGACGCGAAGCGGTGACCTTGGCGGACCATGCGGCCATCGTGGATGCGATAGAGGCGCATGATGCCGATGGCGCGGTGCAGGCGATGCTTGACCATCTGGATCGGTCGCGCGATGCGCTGGCACCGATGGATCAGGGTCGCGCCCCACCCCCGGAGCGGACCCAACCGAAATAATCTTCCGACCCCATCTGTCCCCCCTTCAAGGCGATCTGAAGCCCATCCCGCGAACCTGCTCCATGCCCCGTGCAAAGCGCCGCACCGGGAATGGTGGGGGCAAGCGCAGTCAGGGCCTGCAAATCCAGTTCCCGCAAGGCATGGCCCGAGGTATCTCCCCCTGAAATCACGGCGCGTCCTAGCCTCGCCTGATCCAGCGTTGCGGCAAGGATGCGCCCCAAGGCGGCGCCCAACCGGGCATGCACCCGTTCCGGCGTCAGGGTGGTAAGGGACAGCGCCGCACGAAACCCCGCAACCGCCGGGTCATCAGGGCCAAGCGCGGTATGGATCAGGGGGCTTTTCCCCTCAGCCGCGGCCGCAAGAGCAAGGGTGATGGCCCGCATCTCCGCATCAGCCAGCGCATCGGGGCTTGCGCAGGCCGCAGCGGCCTCAAACGGGATTGGCGCAAAGCCATGCGCCCCGGCCCAAGCGATCTGGCCCGCCGTTATGGGTGACACAGACCCGGAAACGGCGGCGATCCTTTCCACAGGCCCCGCCGATGGCACAGGCGGCGCGGGTGCAATTATGCCGTCCTCCTGCCAGTGGCGCACAAGGGCATATTCCACCCCCTGACTACCCGCCGCAAAGGACAATTCGGCACGATGCTGCCACAACAGACGGCCCACAACCGCCTCGGATCGATCATCGACCATGTCGATAGAAAGAAGCCGCACCCCGTTCTCCACATACGCAGCCAGCACGGTGTCAGGGTCCAAGGCAAGTGTCGGCAAATCAATCAGGGCGGACGGCAAGTCTGTCTGCCCGGCCAGATGGCGCAGAAGATCCGCCTCTGTCATCGGCGTGGCCGGATGACGTGACATCACGGGATGGCGGTCAAGGCGAAAGACACCATCAGGCGTTCCCGCGAAAAGATTGCCAAAGGCCTGATACCGCCGCATCTGCGGGGCAGCCGTGACGATAGGCACAGCATGGGCGGGGCGATGCGCAAGGCCGATCTCAATCGCTCGCCCGATACTGCCAAGCTGCGGCGAAGAGTCGAAGGTGGAGCAAAGCTTGTAATGCAGGATTTCAGGCCGCAAACCCTCCAGCCACGCATAGGCCGGTGACAGCGCGTTGGCCATGCTGTCGGGCGATTGGCTGCGCGCCGTAGTCGCCAGCCCGATCCCCTGCATCCCGGCAAAGCGGGCCATCAAATCAGGCGATGGGATTTCGGTGAAAAGAACTGCGGACAGCCCTGCGAAGGCCAGCACCTCCATCACAGCAGCAGCCCCGGTGAAATCGTCACCGATCCAGCCGATCAGGGGATTTCCAACCTGCGCATCCGCCATTCCCCGCCTTTCCCGTAACGGCCCGGCACCGCGCCGCAAGCATACCTCATTATGAGGTTATACCAGTTGCGCCGCAAGCCGCCATTCCATGTCAGGCGAAGGTCACAGTCCGGGCAAAAGGCAGATCGCGCAGCCGCTGCCCCGTCAAGGCAAAGATCGCATTGCCAAGCGCAGGCGCGGCGGGAGGTGTGCCGGGTTCACCGATCCCCCGGATATGACCAAGGTTTTCCAGCACGCGCACCGCGATAGGCGGGCATTGCGACAGGCGCAGCGGTTCATAATCCCAGAAGTTCTGCTGTTCGGCCTGACCGTCGGCAAAGGTGATCTCGCCCCGCATCGCGGCAGACAGGCCATAGATCATGGCCCCCTGAACCTGCGCCTCGATATTGCGCGGATCAAGCGCCGTCCCAACATCCGCCGCCGCCCATGCACCCGTCATCCGCAGACCTGCGGCGCTATCTTCCACCTCGATTACCTGCGCACAAGGCACGCCAAATGACAGACAAAAGGCAAAGCCCTTGGCCCGCCCTGGCGCGGCACTGCCCCAGCCCGACATCTCGGCCACCGCCTCGATCACGGCACGCGATGGTTCGTGATCGATCATGCCAAGACGAAAGGCCACCGGGTCCACCCCCGCAGCAAAGGCCAATTCATCCATCGCGGTTTCGTGGAAAAAGGCGTTCTGCGATGCCCCCACAGATCGCCAGCTTCCCACCGGCACCATTGCAGGCGCGCGATAACCCGTAACCCGATGATTGGCGATGCGATAGGGCTGCTCCCAAGCGCCTTGCACGATCGTCCCATCCGGCCCCGGCACGCTATAGCCCAACCGCCCGACTTGGCTTTCGACCACCGAAGAAGAGCAGGTCGCAAAATCAAAAGCGACGAGACGACCGCCATCCACCTTCGCCCGCACCTTCCCGCGGGCCGCCGGGCGATAGCCGTCATGGGTCATGTCCTCTTCCCGGCTCCATGTCAGAAGGACGGGCGTGCCCTCCATGGCCTTGGCAATCGTGACGACTTGCCGGATCACATCCATTTCCGCCCGCCGCCCGAAACCACCTCCCATCGGCAGAACTTCGACAGTGATCGCCTCTTCCGGCAACCCGGTCATCGCCGCAGCCTCAGGAAGGATTTGCGAAGGAAGCTGATGCCCCGTCCAAACCGTCAGCCGCCCGTCTTTCAACAGCGCGGCACTCGACATCGGTTCCATCGTCGCATGGGCAAGGTAGGGGACGGAATATTCCGCCTGCCAATCTCCGTCCATCAGGACCGCATCCACATCGCCGTCATCGCGGTTCACGCTGTCACGCCGATCCTCGCTGAAACTGGCGGCCAGCACGGCATCAATCTCGGCACTCGTCGCAGGATAGGGTGCCGAGGCCCAATTGAAGGTAATGACATCCGCAGCCTGCATCGCCACCCAGGTCGAAGAAGCGACAACCGCAAGACCATTCTCCACCGGGATGATCCGGTCCACGCCCGGCATCGCCTCGGCGGAACTGGCGTCAAAGGACAGAAGGGCCGCGCCCTGCCCTGGGTTCGTGCGAACCGTGGCAAAGCGCATGCCGGGAAGGCGTATATCAACGGCAAAGGTGGTGGTCCCGGTAATCTTCCCCATCATATCAGGGCGCGGCAGACTTTTTCCCAAAAGCTGCCATTCGGCGCGGGCCTTCAGACCGGGTTCGCGGTCCAGCACCACCCCAGCCGCAGCCTCGGCCAAGTCCACATATGGGATACGGCTTCCATCCGGGGCGATCACGGCCCCAGCTTCGGTTGCCAACTGATCCGCTGGCAGGTTCAACCGCGCCGCAGCCGCCGCCACAAGCGCAGCGCGGGCGGCGGCCCCGGCAAGGCGCATCTTTTCAAACGCATCCGGTATGGATGATGACCCGCCCGTGATCTGAAAGCCCAAGAATTTCGCTGGGATGTCCATGCTCGCGCGCACGGTTTCGGCCAACCACCCAGTATCCGTCGGCGCGAAAGGCACACCTTCCTGCAAGACAGCCGCGTTGTAATAGGCGGCGCCGGGGGGGCCATGCAGGACGCGGACCGCCGACCAATCCAAATCCATCTCTTCGGCCACCAAAGCTGCCAACGTGCTTTGCACGCCTTGCCCCATCTCGGCCCGTGGCGCGATGACGGTCACGCCGCTCTGGTCGATCAGCACATAGGGGTTCAGCGTCACCTCACCTTCGGCCAACCCACCCTCCAGCGGGTTCCCATGTGGCGTGGCATAGCGCCACCATCCGAAAGCCACCCCACCAAGCAGGGCGACAGAGCCAAAAAGGAAACCGCGGCGGGCAATCTTCATCAGGCGGGCCATGGTCACACCTCCTGCAAACGACGCGCGGCATCCTGCACGGCGGCGCGGATGCGGGGATAGGTGCCACAGCGGCAAAGATTACCCGACATGGCCTCATCGATCTCGGCCTCGGTCGGGGCCGGGTTGGCAGCCAAAAGGGCCGCTGCCTGCATGATCTGCCCCGACTGGCAATATCCGCATTGCGCGACCTGCCCCTCAAGCCAAGCTGCCTGCACGGCATGCAACGCCGCCGGATTGCCCAGTCCTTCGATGGTTGTCACTGACGCCCCCGCCACATCGCCAAGCGCCGTCTGACAGGACCGCACGGCCTGCCCATCCACATGCACGGTGCAGGCACCGCAAGCAGCAACGCCGCAGCCAAACTTCGTTCCCGTCAGGCTCAACCCATCTCGCAGCGCCCAGAGAAGCGGCATCTCAGGCGGCAGATCCAGCGTCTCGGCGCGTCCATTGACGGTCAGGGTGATCGACATCCGGGTTCTCCTCTGCTGTTATGACAAAATGAGCGAAAAATGTCAGGATGTCAATTGACAATCTGGAGGCGTAACGTCACTGTGTCATCATGGCCGAAACCGCGCCACAGACCACCCCCATGCCCGAGCGTCTGGATACCATCCTCGACGCCGCCTTTCGTGCATTCGCAACCTATGGCTATCGGCGTACCGCTATGGATGACATTGCCAAGGGGGCAGGCATCTCGCGCAGCGCGCTTTACCTGCACTTCCGCAACAAGGAAGACATCTTCCGCTCCCTTGCGGCCCGCTATTTCGACGAAGCGCTGCGCGACATGGTCAGCGCGTTAGAAAGGCCGGGCCAAACACTGGAGCGGGCCCTGCTGGCAGCCTTCATCGCCAAAGATGGAAAGTTCATGGAAGCGGTGCTCACTACCCCGCATGGCGAAGAACTGATGGATGCCGGGTTCTCGGTCACCGGTGATCTGGCTGCAGCAGGCGAGGCGCGGATGGTCGATGCCTTGGGCGAATGGCTGTCGCGCCGCCCTATCCCTCCGGGGCTTGGCACGGCCCGCGACGTTGCCGCAACGATCATCACTTCGGTAAAGGGCCTAAAAACTTCTGTCCGCGGTATGGAGGATTATCGCGCTGGACAAGCGCGCCTTGCCGCACTCTTTGCCCGCGCGCTTGCCTAGTCTTTCGAACGAGGCGTCAGCCGGTAACGACCGAGGACAGCGCGTCAGCTGTTTCCCTTGCCCTCGCTGGGACAGCCGCAATCAGATCAGGCAGCCGCTGTGCAGCTGCTTCGCTGCGGGCCACATTCTCGATTTCCTTTAGCGCCGCATGCAGACCCTTCGCGCCGATGCTGGCCGCCGAACCCGACGTCCGATGCGCCGTCCGCGCCAAGGTTTCGAAATCGCGCTCCCTCAAAAGACGCAGCAAGGCAGCCTGCGTTTCGGCAACCTCATCCAGCATACGACGTACAAAGGCGTTGAAGGTGTCATCCCCCAGCGTCTCGCGCACTTCCTCAACGACATCGACATCAATCAGCATGGCCTAACGCTCCGCAATGGCCCAACTCTATGCAGGTCGGAATAGGGTGCAAGACCGACGAAAGCCATGCTACTACCTGAAAGTATAAGATTTGGACGAAATTAGCGTTATTCCGCTGCAGATGACGCCCAATTGGCGGATTTCCCCTGCGTCAGGCCAAGGTCAGGCCGCCTGACCAAGGGCATTATTGACTTCAGTCACGATTGTGCCAAGCGGTTGCTGCGTCAGGCGCCGTGGCATAGCCAACACGACCCTTTGCTGCAAATCTTCATCCAGCCGTGCCCGGATCGCGTCAAGCAAAGGGTCCGGTGCCGCCAGAATCAAACGATCAGCCCGTCCCCGCGCCGCTTCACGCGCCAGACGCCCCACCAATTGCGCGGCCAGCGCTGTAATGGCCAGACGGTCACGATCCGTCGCTTCGGGCAATTCTGCCCAATTGTCAGGACGGTGCATTTCGGGCGCATCCATTCGGTCGATCAACCGCAGATCTGGCTGGCGCATACATCCGGCGTTTTCAAGGATCATCGCACCGTCGGGGCAGGCAACAACAATCCAAGTCCCGCGATACAGACCCGACATATCGATCCTCCCAATCCAGAATGAAGCGCGTTTTTCTTCAGGTGACCATCGCCGCGCAGGGCGGAAGTGCGGCAGCGTGACGCAGACCGCTGGATCAGGGCCGTTTTGGCGCGTTTGCGCATTATTCTCACGCAGTCGTCATCTTTGGTGATCTCCTGCGGGCGACTTTTCAGGCAGGTTGCGATTTCGCTTGCCAGACAGGGGCTTGGCTCGGTTAACCTGTTCTACAGATGAACAACAAGGTAGGCGCGGGCGTGGGTGTTTCGACTCCCCTGACAGACAAGACCGCCGCCGAGGCGATACGGGTGGAAGGCCTGCGCAAATCCTTTGGCCCACATGAGGTGCTGAAGGGTGTCGACCTGACCGCGCATGAAGGTGACGTCATCGCGGTGATAGGCGGGTCGGGATCCGGCAAATCGACCATGCTGCGCTGTATCAACTTTCTGGAAACCCCCAGTGCGGGCAAGATTGTGATTGCAGGCGAAGAGGTGCGCCAACGTCCCGATGGCGGCGGCGCGGCCGATCGCCGACAGATCGAACGCCTGCGCCGCAGCCTTGGCATGGTCTTCCAAAGCTTCAACCTGTGGACGCATAAGACCGTGCTAGACAATCTGATCGAAGTGCCGGTCCACGTGCTTCGCGTCCCAAAGGCCGAAGCGGTTGAACGCGCGCGCAGCCTTCTGGCGCGTGTGGGTCTGGCCGAAAAGGCCGACAGCTACCCCGCCTTCCTATCCGGTGGCCAGCAACAGCGAGCCGCCATCGCACGCGCCTTGTGCATGGAACCGCGCGCCATGCTTTTCGATGAACCCACCTCCGCCCTTGATCCCGAATTGGTGGGCGAGGTTCTCTCCGTCATCCGGGGGCTCGCGGCGGAAGGGCGCACCATGATCCTTGTGACGCATGAAATGAAATTCGCGCGGGAGGTGGCCAGCCATGTCATCTTCCTCGCCAATGGGCAGGTCGAAGAACAGGGCCCGCCCGAACAGGTGTTCGGCAAACCGCAATCTCCGCGCCTGCAACAATTCCTCCGGTCCGTGGGCTGAGAGGGGAAAACCAACTCAGGGAGTCTACAAATGAAAAAAACCGTCACTGCCGCGATTGCCTTGTCCTTCGGCCTCATGGCCAGCGCCGCCAGCGCGCAGACCGTCAAGGTTGGCATTGCCGCCGAAGCCTATCCCCCCTTCGCCAGCCAAGATGCCAGTGGCGCCTGGGTCGGCTGGGAGGTGGAGATGATCGGTGCCATCTGCACCGCCGCAGAACTGACATGCGAGATTGTGCCGGTCGCATGGGACGGCATCATCCCCGCCCTGACAGCAGGCCAGATCGACGCGATCATGGCATCGATGTCGATCACCGAAGAACGGATGAAGACCATCGATTTCTCTGACAAATACTACAACACGCCCACCGTCGTCGTCGGAACCAAGGGAATGGAGATGGACGCCACCCCCGAAGGCCTGACCGGCAAGATCATCGGCGTGCAGGTATCCACCGTGCACCAAGCTTATGTAGAGCAGTACTTCGCCTCCGTCGCCGCCGAGGTGAAAACCTATCAGACGCAGGATGAGGCCAACCAAGATCTCGTCGCGGGCCGTATCGATGCCATTCAGGCCGACAGCATCGCCTTGGATGCCTTCCTCGCCACAGCGGAAGGATCGGTCTGCTGCGAAGTGAAGGGCACCGTCGCGGATGACCCGGCCATCCTTGGCCTTGGCGTCGGCGTCGGTCTGCGCAAGGGCGAGGATGCGCTGAAAGCTGCCTTCAACAAGGGCATCGCCGGGGTTCTGGCGGATGGCACCTACGACAAGGTCACGGCGGGCTATTTCGCTTCGTCAATCTACGGGAACTAAGGGCTGACGGGCAGGAGAGGGGGGCATGGGCACGCTGGACCTTCTGGCCCTCTCTCCACCCGGCTGGGGGGCAACCCTTCTGGCCGGGATGTGGAACTCACTGCTGATTGCAGTAGGGGCCTTTGGCCTCGGCCTTGTCCTTGGCACGCTAGGGGCTTGGGGCAAGCTGCATGGCGGGCCGATCACACGCGACCTATTGGGGATGTATACAACCATCGTCCGCGCCGTGCCCGAACTGATCCTTATCCTCATCCTCTATTTCGGCGTGACCGATCTGGTGAACCAGATCCTGATCGCCTTCGGACATGACCGCATTCAGATTTCGGGCGTAGCAGCAGGCATCGCCGTCCTTGGCATCGTGCAAGGCGCCTATGCGACCGAGGTGCTGCGCGGTGCCCTTCTTGCCGTCCCGCCGGGGCAGGTCGAGGCGGCAAAGGCCATGGGGATGCCGCCGCTCCTCATGGCGCGTCGGATCATCTTTCCCTCCATGCTCGGCCTTGCCATGCCGGGTCTGGCCAATCTCTGGCTGATCGCCACCAAGGACACCGCCCTTCTGGCCGTCGTCGGCTTTTCCGAACTGACCTTCGCCACCCGGCAAGCGGCCAGTTCGACCAAAGCCTTCTTCACCTTCTTCATGGCGGCAGGCGTGATCTATCTCATCATCACCCTTCTCTCAGGCTGGGCCTTCGCCCGGATCGAGGCATGGGCGCGGCGGGGAGAACCCCGCAATGCGGGGGGTTAGGGCGATGCGCGGATGGCTGCAGCCGCATCGTATCATCCTTGTCCTGATCGGGCTGGGGCTGGTCTGGCTTTGCGTCACGCAGATGCGTTGGGACTGGCTGCCGAAATACGCCCCGATGATGGCCGAAGGCTTATGGCGCACGATCTGGCTGCTCGTGCTTTCTTCGGTCTTTGGGATGGCCTTGGCCATTCCCTTGGGATTGGCGCAGGCGGCGGGGCCTTGGTATCTGGCCCGCCCGGCACAGGTCTTTTGCACCGTCATCCGGGGCACGCCGCTCTTGCTGCAGATCTGGCTGCTCTATTACGGCCTCGGATCCCTCTTCCCGCAATATCCATGGATTCGCGAAAGCGACCTTTGGCCCATCCTGCGGCAGGCTTGGCCCTATGCACTTCTGGCACTCACCCTCTCCTTCGCGGGATATGAGGGAGAGGTGATGCGCGGTGCCTTTCGATCCGTCCCCCGCGGGCAATTAGAGGCTGCACGGGCCATGGGCATGCCGCGCCACCTGATCCTATGGCGCATCTGGCTGCCTCAGGCCCTGCGCGCTGTGCTGCCCACGCTGGGGGGCGAAACCGTGCTACAAATGAAGGCAACGCCTTTGGTCGCCACAATCACCGTCGTCGAAATCTATGCCGTGGCAAGCCGGGTGCGACAGGACACGTTCATCGTTTATGAACCGCTTCTGCTTCTGGCCTTGGCCTATCTCGCGCTGGCTGGACTGATCGTTTTGGCCTTCCGCTGGTTCGAAAACTTGGGGCCGGTGCGGCACCGCCCGAATTAGGCGATGCCGCACCTATTAAGCCGCCAAGGCCTTAGCTATTGCCGCCGTTGCCGCCGCCGGAGTTGCCACCATTGCCGTCGCGGGAACTATCGCTCGTATCAGAGCCGTTCGAATCCGAAGACGGGCCATTGTCATCCGAGGTCGGGCCATTGTCGCCGGTGCTGTCACCCCCCGACCGCAGCGAATACCGGATTTCGCCGTCCTGAATGCGAACGCGCACCTCCTGACCGTCCACCGTTGTGGCCCGAACGCGGATCGCCCCGTCAAAGCCGGTGCGATAGCGTTCCACCGTCAGGCCAGCCGTTCCAAAGGCATCGCGGATGCCCATCTCGTCCGGCGTCGCGCCGCCCGCAAAGAGAGTGCCAAGAAAATCCAGATTGATGGGCGCCGGTGCCGCCGGCGGGGTGGGTGCCGCAGTCTGGGCAAAGCCCGCCTGCGCGGCGACCACTGCGACGGCGGTCATCGCGAGAATGCGCTTGGTCTTCATCATGATCTTTATCCTTCTCTTTTTGTAATCGGAGGGGCGTTCGCCCCCGTCCTCTCGACAGGTTTGCCGGCGGTCTTTGCCGCGACGCCTCAACACATGTCTGGTCCGGCACCCCACGGCTATAGACCGGTGGTTTGATCGGACGCGTTCACCCGAAAGGATGATGAAAACAAACCGAAGTTTATAGGGATTTCGTTATATATTCAGATAGTTGCGCGAATTTCTCTGAACCCCGCGCCCCGGCGGAAACCCACCATTCAAGGTCGCTTCTACCCGATGATTTATGGGCATCTATCCATGGTTGAAGGACGGGAGCCCCGCCAGATGACGGATCAACGCAAAGCCGATCAAATCATCGGCTGGAACTGCCGGGGATACAGCGCCGAAAGGCCCAGCCAAACTGTCGCCATCGCCTCATCCGGTGCATAGGGCGTGGCCATCGTCATCAAGTCCAGCCACACCCCTTCAATCGATATGCGAATCAGGCGTGAAACGCGGGCAGGATTATGCGCATAGCCATGTGCTTCATTCATCCGCGCACAGATGCCTTCCAAAACACGGTTGTAATGATCGTCATTCGATCCGCAGCGCGCTTGGTAGATCGGCCTGCTCTGGCTTTCTCCCCAAAAGGCGCACCACGCCGCCAGCTTGTCGCGCGTACAAATCGCCGGGTTGAAATCGGCCCGCACCAATGCCGCCAGTTGCACTTCGGGTGAAGAGCCTGCCTCAGCCAAGGCCGCCTGCCAATTCGCCCGATACTCCTCTGACAGGAAATCCAGCGTCTCGGACAGCAGGTTCTCCTTCGTTTCGAAATGAAACAGCACCAGCCCATGCGACAGCCCCGCGCGACGCGCCACCGCCGTTAATGTGGTGCGAGAATAGCCGAGTTCCGCCATTGTGCTGATCGTTGCCTCAATAAGCTGGGCACGGCGCGCATCCTTGCTCAGAGTGCGGGGGGGGCGTTGGTCGGTCTGAAGGGTGGGTTCAGTCACGAGGCACCTTTCACGGCACGGGGTTCCGTCGAAACTCATGTCGTCGGAAAAACACCATCCGACAAGAGGAGACTACCGCAGAAAGTGACAGGCGAAAAGTATTGATTGACAACTCAGTCAGTCGAATGCCAGCCTTGGGCGTCAAGAACACGAGAATCCGTCATGACCCCGCGGCCCCAGCGCAACCTTTCCAAGTCAAACGCCCAATTCCAACGCGCCCTCAAAAGGTTGCCTTTGGGCGTCTCATCGACCTTCCGCTATTGGGGTGAAGATCGCACAATCTATGTCGCGCGCGGCAAGGGTGGGCGCACCTGGGATATCGACGACAATTGCTATGTGGACTACCGCCTTGGCTATGGCCCGGCGATCCTTGGTTATGCCGATGACCGCGTCGATGCCGCCGCCCGCAAAGGGATGGATGTGGGCGGTGTCTTCGCCCTGTCCACCGAACGCGAACTGATCGTCGCGGACCGGATCGCCAAGATGGTGCCTGCTGCCGAACTCGTCCGCTTCTCCAATTCAGGGACCGAGGCGGTGATGGCCGCCCTTCGCCTAGCGCGGGCCCATACGGGGCGTGAATCCTATCTGCTGGTCGAAGGCGGTTATCATGGCCTCTTCGATGCCGCGATGTGGCAAGCCGATGTCGAAGGCTGGCAAGAGGGCGGCAATACCGACCCAGAGGTGGTGCCCTATGGCAAGGGTATCCCGCCCACGGTCCGCAGCCTTGTCCACCTCACACCGATGAACGATGCGCAGCGGCTGGAAGATATGTTCCGCCGCCATGGCAATGATCTGGCCGCCATGCTGATCGAACCCATACAGGGCAACTGCTGTTCGATCATGGCGAACGCCGAATATGTCCACCTCGCCCGCGAACTTTGCACGCGCTACGGCGTAATGCTGATCATTGATGAAGTGAAATCCGGCTTCCGCGTCGGCAAAGGGGGCATACAGGGTATCCTCGGCGTCACGCCGGATATCACCACCTTCGCCAAGGCCGTGGCGAACGGCTATCCCATCGCCATTGTCGCGGGCCGCGAAGACGTAATGCGCTCGTTCCGCTATGGCGGCGCAAGCCATGGTGGCACCTATACCGCGCATTCCGTAAGCCTTGCCGCCGCCGATGAATGCCTCCGTATCCTTGACGAAACCCCCGCGCTTGAAACACTTGCGGATTATGGCGAACGATTGAAATCCGGCATCTCTTCGATCCTGAACGCGCGGGGGATCGTGCATTCCTTTTCAGGCCATCCGTCGATGTTCGGCCTCTTCTTCGCGCCTGAACCACCCGATAATTACCGCGCCTGGAAGACATCGGATTACAGCTTCTATGATCGGATGGCGCATTATCTGCATGATCTGGGCATCATCTGCGAACCCGACAGCCGCGAACCTTGGTTCATGTGTGAAGCACATGGCACCGATCCCACCTGCCTGGCCGATACGCTGCGCGCCGTAGAAACCGCCGTCGATCTGACGCTAGAAGACATGGAAGCAGAAGGGGCAAAGGACGCCGCCCATGTATGATGCGGTGGTCATCGGGGCGGGCCATAACGGCCTTGTCGCCGCCTGCTATCTGGCGCGGGCAGGCCTGAAGACGGTCATCGTCGAAAAGAATGACTGGATCGGTGGCGCCGCCGTCAGCCGCGAACTTTATCCCGGCTTTACCTATTCCAACTGCTCTTACGTCAGCAGCCTTTTCAGGCCCGAAATCATGCGCGACCTCGATCTGCCGCGACACGGTCTGCAGATCCTGCCCTATGAAGGTGGTGCCTTGATGACCCGCGACGGCGGCTATCTGGGCATGTTCCGCGACCATGAAGTGAACCGTCGCGAAATCGCCCGCCATTCTCGGCGTGACGCTGAAGCCTATGATCGCTACGCCCGTGATATCCTTAGAAACTGCCGCCTGATCCGGCCCATGCTGATGCGCCGCCCGCCCGATCTGGCCAGTTTCCACCCTCGCGACCTGTCCGAACTCCTCTGGCTTGCCCGCCAAGTCACCGGCCAGTCCGAAGCCGCGCTTTGTGACATGCTGCGGTTCTGGACCATGTCGATCAGCGATTTTTTGGACGAATATTTCGAAAACCCCGCCGTGAAGGCCTATCAAGCCGTAGGGTCGATCATCGGAACCGCATTGGGTCCGATGTCGCCGGGAACGGCCTATGTCCTTCTCCATCACGCCATGGGCGATGTGGACGGGAACGTGGGCGCATGGGGCTATGCACGGGGCGGTATGGGGTCCATCACTCGTGCGCTCGCCGACAGTTTCCGCGCCGCGGGTGGCGAAATTCGTGCCGGTGTCGGTGTGCAAGAGGTGCGCATCAAGGGCGGACGTGCCACGGGGGTCGTTCTGGCCAACGGGGATGAGATTTCAGCCCGCCGCGTCCTGTCAAACATGGATGTCCGCCGCACCTTCCTTGGCCATGTCGACCGCAAGGAACTGCCGCCCGATTTCGTGAAACGGGTGGAAAGGTTCAAGACCCGCGGTTCCTCCGGCAAGCTCAACATCGCGCTGGACGGCGTGCCGCGCTTCACCGCACTGCCAGAAGGGGCACCCAACCTAAAGGGCGACCTGCATTTCACCGACACGATCGAGGCGATGGAACGTGCCTATGACGATTGGAAGGCCGGTCATTTCAGCCGTCACCCGTTTCAGGACGTGATGATCCCAACGATGATCGACCCGACGATGACCCCGCCGGGCAAGCATTTCATGTCCTGCTTCGTGCAATACGCCCCGCCTCAGATCGAAGGCCGGGCATGGACGGATGCTGATCGCGATGCCTTTGCCCGCGCCTGCATCGACCAGATAGAGGCGCACGCCCCCGGCTTCCGCAACCTGATCCTGCATGTCGAGGTGCGCACCCCGCGCGAGTTGGAGGCAGAGGTGGGCCTGACCGAAGGAAACATCTTCCAAGGCGAACTCACTTTCGACCAGATGTTCTTCAACCGCCCCGTGCCGGGCTATGCGAATTACCGCTCACCAGTAAAGGACCTGTGGATTTGCGGGTCGTCCACCCATCCGGGCGGCGGCGTCATGGGTGCGCCCGGCCGAAATGCCGCCCGCGAAGTGCTGCGCGATCTGCGCCAACCCGTTTCCCACATGAGCGACGCCTATGCCATCGTTTGACACCATCGTCATAGGCGCTGGCCCCAACGGCCTTGCTGCCGCGCATCGGCTCGCCAAATCCGGGGCGAAGGTGCTGCTGCTGGAAGCTGCTGCCATTCCGGGTGGCGGCGCTGCGACCTTGGCCCATCTGTCCTACAATCTCGACCCACGCGTGGCCGAAGGGATGGACCTCGCCCGCCATGGCCTGTCTTGGGCCGCAACGGCCCTACCGACCACCGCCTTGGCCGAGGACGGCAACCATCTGCGTCTCGACGGTGTGCTGGGCGAACGTCTTTCTGGCCCTGTGAACGCTGCCGATATCAAGGCATGGGCCGAACTCCGCGCACGGCTATTGCGCTTTGCCGCTGTGCTTGCGCCGCTCAATACCATGACCCCACCCCGTCCCGCCGCCGATCCGGCGAACCCGATCCTAAAACTGGCCAAGATCGGGCTTAAGGCGCGGATGATGGGCGCGGCCGAGTTTCGCGAACTGGGCCGCATCTTCCTGACCAACGTCTTCGACCTGTTGGATGATGAACTCAGCTCGCCCCTTCTGAAAGGGGCGCTGGCCTTTGACGCGACCCTAGGCTCATGGCTTGGCCCCCGGTCGCCGAATTCCGTTCTGCCTTGGCTTTACCGCCTGTCTGGTTCGACCGATGGCAAACAAGCTGCGATTGGCCTGCCCAAAGGCGGCATGCCTGCACTGGCTAAAGCAATGGCCAAGGCGGCAACCGCGGCAGGTGTCACCATCCGTTGCAACGCCCGCGTGGCAACCATCGACGTGGAACATGGCACCACCACCGGGGTAACCTTGGCCGATGGCGAACAGATCACCGCGCGCCGTATCGTTTCGACCCTAGCACCCAAAGTGACACTGACGTCGCTCATCAATCCCCGTCATCTGGACGCCGGCCTGACCACACGCGCCCGCCACCAAAAGGCACGCGGTGGCGCGGCGCGTCTGGACCTGACGCTTTCCGAGCTGCCTGATTTCCGGGGGGCGGACCTGACGCATCGCCTGCTTATCGCCCCCTCGGATCAACACGTAGAACGCGCCTTCAACCCCGTGAAATATGGCGAAGTTCCCGATAGACCGGTGATGGAAATCCTTATTCCCACGGCCCATTCTACCACAACCGAACACCAGCTTTCGGCTGTGGTCCAATACGCCCCTCATGCGCCTGCGGATCGCGACGCCGCCCGCGCTGCCATGCTTAGCGCCTGCCTTGCTCAGTTGGAACGCCACGCTCCCGGCATCGGCGCCCGCATCACCAATGCCAGCATTCGCATGCCCTATGACATCGAGGCCGAAACCGGCCTTCCCGGCGGCAATTGGCATGCAGGCGAACTCACTGTGGAACAGATGCTGTTCCTGCGTCCCCTTCCCGGAATCGCCCAGTATCGCACACCCATTTCTGGCCTCTGGCTCGCCTCTGCGGGATGCCATCCCGGCGGTGGGGTTTCGGGCACCCCCGGCTGGAACGCCGCCCTCGCGATGGAGGCCGCCAGATGAACGACCTGCGCCATTACGAAACCTCCCTCCTTCCCACACCCTTTCACGCCCGGACCGAAGCCGCGTGCAAGACGCATGCTTGGGCCAATTGGGGCGGCTATCGCACCGTCACCACCTTCGAAGACCTTGCGATGGAACATTCCGCCATCCGCAATGCGGCCACGCTTTATGACCTTTGCCCGATGATCAAATATCGGATCGAAGGCCCCGATGCGCTGGCCTTCCTTGACCGCCTTACCCCCCGCCATGTCGGCAAGTTGCGGGTGGGATCGGTGCATTACACCATCTGGTGCGATGATGCGGGCCATCTTCTTGATGACGGCACCCTTTTCCGGTTGGCCGAGAACCGCTTTCGCCTGTGCTGTCAGGAACGCCACCTCCCTTGGCTGCTGGACAGCGCATATGGCTTCGACGTCACCGTGACGGAAGAAACCGACGAGATCGCCGCCCTGTCTCTGCAAGGCCCCACCTCGGCCGAAATACTTCGCCGCGCTGGGTTCGATATCGACACCCTCAAACCCTTTCGCCTAACGGACCTACCCTTCGCGCAAGGCCGCCTGATGATCTCGCGCACCGGCTTTACCGGCGATCTGGGCTATGAACTTTGGACAACGCCCGACCTCGCGCTTGCGCTTTGGGATCACCTGATGCAGGCGGGCGCATTATATGGCCTGCGTCCGATCGGGTCCGACGCGCTGAATATCGCGCGGCTTGAGGCCGGGTTCATCATCACGGGCTACGACTTCATCCCCGCCCATGTCTGCCTGCGCGAAGATCGGTTGCGCAGCCCGCTCGACATGGGTCTGGGCTGGCTGATCGATTGGGACAAGGGCCATTTTACAGGACGGAACGCCTTGCTGAAACAGCGCGCGAAAGGCCCGAAATGGGCCTTTGTCGGGCTGGAAATCGAAGGCAACATCCCCGCCGATGGCGCAATTCTTTACCGTGCGCAAAAGCATGAGGCCGGCGTGGTGACCGGGGCTTGCTGGTCCCCCACCCTGAAACGCAACATTGCGCTGGCACAGGTTCAGGCTGATCTGGTGAAAAGTTCCGATCTATGGGCAGAAATCTATGCCCTGCGCGAGTTGCATTATGCCAAGATGATGATGCGCGCCCGGGTGGTGGACCGTCCCTTCTACAGCCCCGCCCGCCGCACCCAGACCCCGCCTGCGAGGTTCTGATGGGACAGGAAGACCGCCATCCGCTTTCCCCCCGCCTCGGGCATTGTCCGGCAGGTCTCCCCCGCTCGGCCTATCTGGATGCGGGTTGGCTCGAACGTGAAATGGCCAGCATTTTTGCCCGCCACTGGGTCATGGTTGGTCGGGTGTCCGATTTCACCCCCGGCAGGATGCGGCGGGTGACAGTGGGCAATGCCCCGGTGATCGTTGCAAGAACGGCAGATGGTGGCATCGCGGCCTATCACAATTCCTGCCCTCATCGCGGATCGGAACTCTGCCGCGCCGAGGTGGAAGAGATCGGCCGCCTGATCCGCTGCCCCTATCACGCCTTCGCCTATGCCGCCGAGGATGGCCGCCTTGTCGCCACGGGCCATGCCCGCCCCACGGCGGATTTCGACCGCGCGGCCCATGGACTGCGCGACGTGGCGCATCAGGTTTGGAACGGCTTTCTCTTCCTGTCGCTGTCCACGAATCCGCCGCCCCTACATGCCGACGTGCCGCTGTCCACGCTGGACAATTGGCCCATGGCCAGCCTTGTCACCGGGCATCGCTGGCAGGCCGACATCGAATGCAACTGGAAAACATTCTGGGAAAATTATTCCGAATGCCTGCATTGCCCCGGCATCCACCCAGAGCTTTGCGATATGGTTCCCGTCTATGCCCGTGGCATCATGGGCGTGACCGAGGCGCATGACTGGCAACCCGACCACCCCACCCAGCCCAATCTACGACCGGGCGCCCAGACATGGACGGCAGACGGCGCGCTTTGCGCCCCCCCCTTCCCCGGTCTTTCCGATGCCGAACGCGCCGTGGGTTATACTTTTGTCACCCTCTGGCCTACGGCCTATGTCGTGGCCCATGCCGATTACGTCCGTTCCGTCCGCATCGAACCTCTGGCACCCGAACGCACCCGGCTGACCGCCGAATGGCATTTTGCGCCAGAGGCGCTGCCAAAACTCGATCCCGCTGCCGTCGCGGCCTTTGCCATCACGGTTTTGGAACAGGATGGCCATGCCGCTGAAATGAACCAGCGTGGCATGCGCTCTCCTGCCTTCAACGCCGCGCGCCTGATGCCCGAAGAATACGAGATTCACAATTTTCATCGCTGGATTCTATCTGAAATGGAGGATCGCCCATGACCGATCTGCCCTATGCCACCCTGCCCATCCCCAATGACTGGGATCGTCGCGGCCTGCCCGCTTGGGCCTATCACTCGCCCGCGCTCTTTGATCTGGAGCGCGACCATGTGTTCCTGAACCACTGGCAAATCGTCGGGCATGAATGCGACATTCCTGATCCGGGCGATTGGCTGTCCTTCGACCTGCTTGGTGAACGGGCCGTCATCATGCGCGGGGCAGATGGCGTGGTGCGGGCCTTCCACAACCTTTGTCGCCATCGCGGCGCGCGCGTGGTGGATGGCGTTGAAGGCAATTGCAAAGGCGCCATCGTCTGCCCCTTCCATGGCTGGGTCTATAACCTTGACGGCACGCTGCGTGGGGCCGCTCGCCCCTCCACCTTTGGCGAGATGAAGCGCGAAGATTTCGGCCTAAAGCCCATCGAATTGTCCATCGCCCATGGCTTCCTCTTCATCCGGTTCAAGCCGGGGCCACAGCCTGCGGTCAGTGACCTTCTGGCCCCCTTCGCCGTTGATTTCGACGCCTATCGGATGACCGAGCTTCTGCCCGTCAACACCCCGGACTGGACAACCGAATTGCCGGTGAACTGGAAATCGGTGCGCGACGTGGACAATGAAGGCTATCACGTCGCCCTCGCCCATCCCGCGCTGCAAGAACTCTATGGCCGCACCTATCGCGATCACCAATTGGAAAACGGCCTGTCGATGTCCATTGGCTGGTACGGCGATGCACCGGGGCGGGGCTGGTCGGTTCGGCAATATGTCCGGCATTCACCCGAACGGACCGACCTGCCGCCGCATCTGCAAAAGGCATGGACCTATTACGGCATCTTCCCCAGCATCGTCTTTTCCATGACACCGGAAGGGGTGCAGTTCTATCAGGACATTCCCCTGTCTGTGGGCCACACCCGCCTTACAGGTCGCACCTATCGTTGGGCGAACGAAAGCCGCGAAACCCGGCTCGCGCGGTATTTGGCAATGCGCATCGACCGCGCCACTTCGGCCGAGGATCAGCAGCTTTCCATCTGGTCGAACGAGTCGATGAAATCGCAATCCTTCGAAGGTTTTCACCTCTCGGATCTCGAATACGGTCTGCGCCGCCACCATGACAGCCTGCGCGCCTTGCTGCCTATCCTTACGGTCGAGGACACGCCCGAAGAAAGCCAGATACCGGCACTGAATGCACAAATGGCTTGCCGGAATCACCCCCCGGCGTAAGCTGACCTCAATGATACAAATGAACAACAGGGAGAAAGCCATGAAACTGACCCGTCGCAGCACCCTTCTCGGCATGAGCGCTACGCTGTCGGCCCCCTTTGTTCGCCCCTCTTGGGCGCAAGGCGGGGTCGTAAATGTGTATAATTGGTCCGACTATATCGGCGAAACCACGCTGGCCGATTTCACCGCCGAAACCGGGGTTGAGGTGGTCTATGACCTCTATGCCAGCGCCGAAGAAATGCAGGCCAAACTTCTTGCCGGCTCAACAGGTTATGATGTCGTGCTGCATTCCGGTCAGGGCTTGCCCCGCTCGATTCAGGCAGGCGTTCTGCAAAAGATCGACAAATCGAAACTGACGGGCTGGGGCAATCTCGACACCGAAATCCTGCGGATCGGCGAAACCTACGATCCGGGCTATGACTACTGCGTTCCCTATATGTGGGGATCGGTCGGCATGACCTATAATCTCGATCTGGTAAAGGAACGCTTGCCCGACGCGGACCTGAATTCGCTAGACACGCTTCTGAACCCGGAAAATGCGGCAGCCTTGGCAGATTGCGGCATCTCGCTGCTCGACAGCCCGAATGACATCGGCTTCATGATCCTCAGCCATCTTGGGATCGACCCCAATACCGCAGGCCCGGACGAATGGGCCAAACTCGTCGAAGCGGTGCGCCCCATCCGCGATTACATCGCGACCTTCGACAATTCGAACTACCTCAGCGGCATTCCAAATGGCGAACTTTGCGCCGTCAACACATGGTCGGGCGATTACGGGGTGGCCAAGGCCCGCGGTGCCGAAGCAGGGATCGAATTGAACCTCGGCTACTTCATCCCGCGCACAGGTTCACCGGCATGGTTCGATGTCTGGGCCGTGCCATCGGATTCCCGCAACGTCGAAAACGCCCATCTCTTCATGGATTATATGCTACGGCCAGAAGTGATCGCCGCTTGCACCAACTTCACCGGCTATGCCAGCGCGAACAAAGCGGCGCTTCCCTTCGTCGATCCGGCCATCGCCGCCGATCCCGCGGTCTATCCCGATAGCGAGGCGTTGGCGCGCATGTATACTCCGCTCCCGCAGACCGAACAGCAGGAAACAGACCTGAACCGTGCTTGGACCATGATCAAAACGGGCGGCTGATCATGCCGGTGGATGCGCCCAATGCGGGCGAACCCTTTCTTCGGATCGAAGGGGTATCAAAGACCTTCGGCACTTTTCAGGCGGTCAAGAACGTCTCCCTCACCGTCGAGAAGGGCGAGATTTTCTCCCTCCTCGGCGGGTCGGGCTGCGGCAAGACCACGCTGTTGCGGATGCTTGCAGGGTTCGAAGAACCTACCGCGGGCCGCATCTTCCTTGACGGGCGCGATATGGCGGGCGTTCCCCCGTGGTCGCGCCCCGTCCACATGATGTTCCAAAGCTATGCGCTTTTTCCCCATATGACCGTGGAAAAGAACATCGCTTACGGGCTGAAGCACGAAACCATGTCAGCCTCGGCCCGCGCGGACCGGGTGCGCGAGATGCTTGATCTCGTGCAGCTCACCTCTTTCGCAAACCGCAAACCGCACCAGATTTCGGGGGGTCAACGCCAGCGTGTCGCCTTGGCACGCGCCTTAGCCCGGCAACCCAAATTGCTTCTCCTTGACGAACCCTTGGCCGCGCTTGACAAGAAATTGCGCGAACATACGCAATTCGAACTGATGTCGATCCAGCAAAGGACGGGCGTCACCTTCATCGTCGTGACCCACGATCAGGAAGAGGCGATGACCCTGTCCGACCGCATCGCCGTGATGGACAAGGGCGAGGTGCGGCAGGTCGGCAGCCCGACCGAGATTTATGAATTCCCGAACAGTCGTTTTGTTGCGGGTTTCATCGGATCTATCAACACGTTCGACGCCACAGTCACCGCCCGTGATGACGGCCATTTGCACCTGTCCCTGCCCGCTTTGGGGGTGAATGTGACGGCCCGCGACGTGCCACATGTCACCCCGGGGCAAACTGTTACCCTTGCCATCCGCCCCGAAAAGATACGCATCAGCCGCGACACACCCGACGGCCCCAACGCGCTGCGTGGATCGGTGCGCGACCTTGCCTATTTCGGCAAGGACAGCCTTTACCGCATCGCCCTGCCGTCGGGCACGCTGGTGCAGGCCCATGCCGTCAATGCCCGGCGCGGCGATGAAGGCACGCGCGTGGCCGACTGGGACGATGCCGTCTGGCTGTCCTTCGACCCCGCCGCAGCCATCGTTTTGGCGGAATAGCCCAATGGCAGACCGCGCCCCCCAAACGAAATACATGGATCGCCGGGGCTGGTCGGACATCATCATCGGCGCACCCTATGTTTGGCTGGTGCTCTTCTTCCTTCTGCCCTTCCTCATCGTGGTCGGGATGAGCGTGGCGACCAAGACACCGACTGCGCCGCCCTTTTCCTTTGGCGGCGACTATCCCCTTATCAACCTGCAGGCCTATCAGCGCATCCTGACGGATGACCTTTATCTGCGGGCCTTCCTCACCTCGCTTGCCAACGCCGCCGTGGCGATGGTGCTGTGCCTTCTCCTTGGCTATCCCATGGCGCTTGCCCTGACACGGATGTCGCGCGGCTGGCGCAACGTCATGCTGATGTTGGTGATCCTGCCCTTCTGGACGTCGTTCCTGCTGCGTGTCTACGCATGGATGGGCCTGATGGGGCGCAACAGCTGGTTCAACCAGATGCTGACGGATTGGTGGAACTTCATCGTGCCCGTCGATTGGGCGGTGCGGTCCATCCCGATGATGAACAGCAATTTCGCCGTCGTGCTTGTGATGGTCTACACCTATCTGCCCTTCATGATCCTGCCGCTTTATGCCAGCCTCGAACGGCTCGACACCACGCTGGACGAGGCGGCGATGGACCTCGGCTCCACACCGGCGCAGGTCTTTCGCGATGTGACCCTGCCGCAATCCATCCCCGGCATCGTGGCAGGCGGCATGCTGGTCTTTATCCCGGCGGCGGGGGAATTGGTGATCCCCACACTCGTTGGCAATGCCTCAGACCCGATGATCGGGCGCATCATTTCCGACGAATTCGCCACAGCGCGCGACTGGCCCATGGCTTCGGCCGTGGCCGTGGCCCTGCTGGTGCTGATGGTGATCCCGACGATGATCTACACCCATTACCAAGGACGGGCGGAGGGCTCGAAATGAAGCGCAGCCCCGTCTTCCTGATCACGGTCCTCTGCTTTGGCTTTGCCTTCCTCTACATCCCGATCCTGTCGATGATCGTCTACAGCTTCAACGCCTCTCGCCTTGCCACGGTCTGGGGTGGCTTTTCGACGAAATGGTATGTCTCGCTTCTGTCCAACAAACAGGTGATGGATGCGCTGATCCTGTCGCTGAAGATCGCCGTCATCTCGGCCACCTTCGCCACCATCCTTGGCACCATGGCAGGCATCGCGCTGGCACGGTTCCGCAAATTCAAAGGCCGGGTGATCTTTTCCGGCCTTGTCACCGCACCGCTCATCATGCCCGAAGTCATCACCGGGATTTCCAGCCTGATCTTCTTCATCCTGCTCGCCGAATGGATCGGCTGGCCGGGTCAGCGCGGTTTCACCACCATCACGCTGGCGCATATCACCTTTTCCATGGTCTTCGTGACAACGATCGTGCAGGCCCGCATGATCCAAGCCGACCGTGCGATCGAAGAGGCGGCGATGGACCTCGGCTCGCGCCCTTGGCAGGTGCTGTTCGATGTGACATTGCCCGTCATCAGCCCTGCTATCCTGTCAGGCTGGCTTTTGGCTTTCACCATCTCGCTGGATGACGTGGTCATCACCACTTTCACCACCGGGCCGGGGGCCACCACGCTGCCTCTGCTGATCTGGTCTAAGGTCAAGCTGGGCGTCACCCCCGACATCAACGCGCTGGCCACGCTGATGGTGGTCACCGTAGGCCTTGGCGTCATCATTGCGGGCATCGTCCTCAACCGGGCCGAGGCGCGACGACTGGCCGATGAACGCATGGCCTATCGCAGCAATGACTGATCCACTTTCCCTGCTGCATGCGCCCTTGGGCGTGCCCGGATCAGGGCGCGTGCGCTACGGTGCGGCGATGGCGATGTATCGCGACGGTCACCTTACCGAACCGCAGCTCGAGGTCTATCGTGAAGCCTCCGCCCATGACGGACGCGATCCCGCCCCGATCCTTGCCGAACGCGGCCTGCCACCCGTACCGCAGGTCGCAGCATCAACGCCCATCCGCACCCTTTACGATGCCGCGCGCGACTACCTTTTGTCGCTCGCGCATCCCGGCGCAGCGGATGTTCGTTTGGGCCTGCCCACCGATCCGGGAACCGAAACCGCCCCCACCCCACTTCCCAACCCTGTGGTCGAGGCCTGGCTTGATCCCGCGCTTGCAGCCCTTTCTGCAACCCATCCTCTGCTGGCCCTATCGATCCGCCGCGCCAAGCCGCATCTGCACTGGGTGACATATGACGCCTATCCGCGCGCCCTGATCGGGGATGCCTTTCCCACCGGCCATGCTTTTGCCGCGCTTCGGGGCGAAGATGCCCCTTTCGCCGCGCAGGATTTCGAACTTGGCCTCTTCCTCATCGCGCCCGGCACGCTCTACCGCGACCACCACCATCCCGCGCCAGAACTTTATGCCCCGCTCACCGGCCCGCATGACTGGCGCTTTTCTCCGGGCACAGCGCTGCACCCGAAACCGGCCCATGATCCTGTCTGGAACCCGCCGCACCGACCACATCTGACCCGAACGGGGACGATCCCCTTCCTTGCCTTCTACGTCTGGACGCAGGATGTGAACCTGCCTGCCGAAGTCATCCCCGCCGACGATTGGCCCGCGCTGGAAGCTGCCGCTCATGCCTGACCTTCTCATCCACAATGCCCGCATCCGCACGATGGATGCCGCCAACCCCACCGCCGATTGGATCTTGATCCGCGATGGCCGTATCGCCGCCCTTGGCCACGGCACCCCGCCCGCTGCAGGCGAAAGAATGGATGCGCAAGGCCGCCTCATGCTGCCCGCCTTTCAAGACCCGCATATCCACCTTCTGTCAGGCGGGACAGACCTCGCCACGTCGGCCATGCTCTATGACGCGACGACGGAGGATGACCTCCTTGCCACGCTAAAGGCCCATTCGACGGCTCATCCCGACCTGCCGGTGGTGCTTGGCAGCGGCTGGCAGCCGGGGCTTTTTGGGGACCACAACCTCACTGCCACGCTGCTTGACAGCGTACTGCCCGACCGCCCGGCGGTGATCTATGACAGCTCCTTCCACAATGCCTGCCTCAACAGCACCGCATTGCAGATGGCCGGCATCACAGATGATACGCCCGATCCGCCCAACGGCCATATCCTGCGCGATTCCAAGGGACGCGCCACAGGCATGCTGCATGAAGAGGTCATTCCTTGGGCCGTCGCCCGCCTGCCGCAACTGACTGACGCGCATCTGCGGCAAGGTCTTCTCGCCGGGATGGCCCATGCCAATCGCCACGGGATCACCGGTGTCCTTGACCCCCGCGTGACGGAAACGGAAGACCGCATCTATGCCGCAGCCCTTGCCGCTGGCGATCTGACACTGCGTATCTGTGGCGCGGCCTTGGTGACAGAAGCAGATACGCCGGACTCCGCCACCACCCGCCTGTCCGCGCTGCGCGCCACCCGTCCGGGCCCGGACTATCACATCCATTCCGCGAAATTCTTTATGGACGGCGTCTTTGAAAACCGCACCGCCGCCTGCCTCGCCCCCTATGCCGATGGGCCCGGCGGCAATGCCCCCTGCATGTTTGGCGCTGCGGAAACCGACGCCCTTTTCACCGCCCTCGATGCCGCGCGCTTTGCCATTCATGTTCATGTCATCGGCGATGCCGCCACACGCCGCGCGCTGGACGGTCTCTCCGCCGCCCGTGCCGCGAATGGCTCTTGGCCTGCGCACCATCAACTCACCCATCTGCAACTCGTCCACCCTGAGGATGCCGCCCGCCTTCCCGGCCTTGCCACCGCCAATATCCAACCGCTCTGGGCCCGCTATGACCCGGTTATCCCCGATATCGCGCTCGATATGATCGGGGCCGCACGTCTGGAACAGACCTATGCCTTCCGCACCCTTCTGGATCATGGCGCCGATTGGTGCCTGTCCTCCGATTGGCCGGTCAGCACACTGAACCCGTTCGAGATCATGGAAACCGCGCTCACCCGTCAGGCCCGCCGCGCCGATGGCCCCAAGCCCCCCTTCCTGCCCGAACAGGCGCTCACCATCCATGAAGCCGTCCTTGGCTATACCGCCCATGCCGCCCGTGCCTGCTGGCGGGACGGATTCACCGGCATCCTGCGCGCGGGCTTTTCCGCCGACCTCATCCTTCTGGACCGCGATATCTTCGCCTGCCCCGCGGATGAGGTTTCCGACACCACCGTCCTTCTCACCCTCTTCAAGGGCCGCCCAGTCTGGCAGTCCCCCACCCTCTGACCCAACCCCCCTGACCGGAGCAGAAAGATGAGCGATCAAGACCACTATCCCCCCCGCCTGATCGCGATGCTCGAGGCGATCTGGGGCGAAGGCTTCCTTTCCCCGGGCGGTCCGGATGAGGTGGCGCGTGTGATCGGAACCCACGACCTGACTGGGAAATCCGTGCTGGATATCGGCTGCGGCGCGGGCGGGATCGACATCGCACTGGTGCAGACGCATGGCGCAGGCTACGTGACCGGCCTTGATGTGGAAGACCCCGTCATCAACCATGCGCGAGGGCTTGTCGAACGGGCCGGGCTCACCTCTCGCATCGGACTGGTCAAGGTGGCACCCGGCCCCCTGCCCTTCCCGCCCGAAACCTTTGACGTCGTCTTCTCCAAGGATTCCATCATCCACATCCCCGACAAGCACGCCTTGATGGCCGAGGTATTTCGCGTCCTCAAACCGGGCGGGTGGTTCCTTGCATCGGACTGGCTGATCGGCACCGAAGACATCAGCCCCATGATGGCCGATTACATCGCTGCCGAAGGGCTCGATTTCGGGATGGCCACTGCCGCGCGCTATCTAGACGCGATGACAAAGGCAGGCTTTACCACCAAAAGCGCAACCTCCCGAAACGCTTGGTATCGCGAAAAAGCGCGCGAGGAACTCGCGCGCCTCAAGGGCGATGTCGGGGCCAAGGCCGCGCAGATCGTGGGACAAGATTTCGTCGATCAGAACATCGGCATCTGGTCTCGGATGATCCCAGTTCTGGACAGTGGCGAACATTGCCCCACGCATCTGGCGGCCCGCAAACCCTGAACGGGCTTACAGGTCCATGTAGATATGCCGTTCGGCTGCCGCACCCGGATGCGTGACCGCACCCCAGCGCGCGCCGCCCACGAGACGTGCGAATTTCCACACGGCGCCTGTGGCATAGATCGTCTCGCGCGGGCCTTTCCATTCGGCCTTGCGGCGCGTCATCTCGTCCTCGTCCACAGCGACGGACAACTCACCCGTGATCGCGTTGATGGTGATCACGTCGCCATCCCGCAGAAGGGCAATCGGCCCGCCATGCGCGGCCTCCGGCCCCACATGGCCCACGCAGAAGCCCCGTGTCGCGCCCGAGAAACGGCCATCGGTGATCAGTGCCACCTTCTTGCCCATGCCTTGGCCCGAAATCGCGGCGGTGGTGGCCAGCATCTCGCGCATCCCCGGCCCGCCTGACGGGCCTTCATTGCGGATCACGATCACCTCGCCCGCCTTATAGGCCCGCTTGCGCACCGCCTCAAAGGCTTCTTCCTCGCATTCGAAAACCCGCGCCGGGCCTGTAAAGACCTGCTCTTCCGGCTTCATCCCCGCGACCTTCACGATGGCCCCATCCGGCGCAAGGTTGCCGCGCAGTCCGACCACGCCACCCGTCGCCGTGATGGGCGCCGCGATGGGATGGATCACGCGCCCATCCGCCTCACCCCGGATCTCCTCCAGCTCCTCGCCCAAGGTCCGCCCGCTTGCCGTGATGCAATCCAGATGCAAAAGCCCGGCCTTCGCCAGTTCCTTCATCACCACCGGCACGCCGCCCACCTCATACATATCCTTGGCGACATACTCTCCACCGGGACGCAGGTTCACGAAATAGGGCGTGTCGCGCATGATGTCGGTCACATCGAACAGATCGAAAGCAATCCCCGCCTCATGCGCAATGGCGGGCAGATGCAGCGCCGCATTGGTGCTGCCCCCCGTGCAGGCCACGACCCGCGCCGCATTCTCAAGGCTCTTCCGCGTGACCACATCCCGCGCACGGATGTTCTTCTCGATCAACCGCATTACCGCCTCACCCGATGCCATCCCATATTGGTCGCGGCTTTCATAAGGCGCGGGCGCCCCGGATGAATTCAGCAGGGCCAACCCCAACGCCTCTGACACGCAGGCCATCGTATTGGCCGTGTATTGCGCCCCGCAGGCCCCGGCACTGGGACAGGCCACCCGCTCAAGGATCGCCAGTTCCGCATCGCTCAGGCTGCCCGCCTGATGCTTTCCCACCGCCTCGAACACGTCCTGAACCGTGACATCCTGCCCGTTCAACCGCCCCGGCAGGATCGAACCGCCATAGATAAAGACCGACGGCACATTCAGCCGCACCATGGCCATCATCATCCCCGGCAAGCTCTTGTCACACCCAGCCAACCCCACCAACGCGTCATAGCAATGCCCGCGCATCGTCAGTTCGACCGTATCCGCAATGGCATCGCGCGAAGCGAGGGATGACCGCATCCCTTCATGCCCCATGGCAATGCCATCGGTTACCGTGATCGTGGTAAATTCGCGCGGCGTCCCGCCCCCCGACTTCACGCCCAGCTTCACCGCCTGCGCCTGCCGGTTCAGCGCGATGTTGCACGGTGCTGCCTCGTTCCAGCAGGTCGCAACACCGATCCACGGGCGGTGAATCTCCTCCTCCGTCAGGCCCATCGCGTAGAAATAGCTGCGATGCGGCGCGCGCGCCGGGCCTTCCGTCACATGTCGGCTCGGCAGGCGGGACTTTTCGAAACGCTGGTTCATGATCAGTTGGTCCTCGTTCGGGCTTTGTTCGGTTAAGGATTGCACATAGGGCACTGGCCGGGGTCGGCCCAGTCGGGTGCCGCGGGAAAAGACTGCGCCGCCTCGGCCCCGCAGGCGGTGCAACCAAGGATCTCGGTCCTCGGCAAGGCGGTGGGCGTGCCGCAATCAGCACAGGGCAGCCCTGCCTCTACTCGCAATCGGCCCCAGCCGGGTGCCGCACAGGCCGGACAGGTGCGCGCCAACCGTGCCACAAGCTGCGCGGCAAGATCACCGATCACCGCCATCCGGCGTGGGTTCAGATGCGCCCGCATATCGGTCGTGACCATGGCCCGCCCGCTATCAGACAGGGCAATCGCTTCTGCCACGGCACGTTCCACCCCGCGGGCTTCCGTCAAACCCTTGGCCAAAGGCCGCGACGCCCCCTCGCCCGCGACCACCACCGCCACTTCGGGAAAGGCGATCCGGGCCAGAAACCCCTCAACCTCCCCCACCGAAGCGACCAGCGCCTGGTCATAGGTCGGGCGGTCATCGCGCAGCACTTCCACGATCTCGCGCCCCGTTGCCGCGTCGTGCCACAGCAGCATTTCCTGCCCCAAGGCAAGGAAAGGGATCACCGGATGCGGCCCATAGGCCCCTTCGCTCGCCACCCCCACAGACAGGCCCGTCAGGGCAACCGCGGCCTTGGCCTTGGCGCGCGCCGCCTGTTCCATTGTGCCAGCCCGTGCCACCTCGCCAGAAAATGTCCCGAACTGGTCGGTATCCAACCCCGCCGGAACCTCCAACGCGATCCCAAGCGCAGCGAAAGGCGGGGCAATGGCCGCCGCCTTTCCATGCATCGTGCCAAGCGCCACACGCTTGGGTAGGGTCATGCCGCGCGCCGCTCCGAAACCTCACCTTCCCAGCGCAGACCGGGCCGATAGCGCGACACGATCTGCCCGCCCTCCATCGCGAAAAGATGCAGCCAGCCATTGTCGAACAGCGCCCGTACGCCCGGATGCTTTTCCAGCACCGCCGTCATCGCCTCGACCGGGGCTTCGATCATCACCGACAGCCGCAGGGGATCATGCGCCAGCGCCTCACCGTCATGCACCGCCTGCATCGGCAGGCCGGGGCGCAGCATGCCACCATTGCCCTCAACCACACCAATCCCGCCCACGACATTGTGGATCAGCTTGTTGCCACCCCCAAACAGGTCCGGCGCGACGGATGACCCAAAATATTGCAGGCTGATCCAGCTTGCCACCACCACCGGCGCAGTCAGGATCAGTTCCAAGGTGCCAAAGCCCTGATCCGCCTGCCAGTCATAGCTGTGCAAGAAGGCCCGCCCCTCCAGATCGACACCTGCCGTCGCTGCTCGCGGTGCCGCAATGAAGGCAGCGCACCCTGCCAGACCCCATTCCGGCCGCACCTCGGACCAGTTCACCGCCCGTTGCAGCAACCCATCGTCCGTGGCACCCGGCAAGCGCAGCGACCGCTCCCCCCGCGCCACCTTGCCCGCCTTCGACAGCCATCCCTTGGCCTGCGCAAGGTCCGCCATGTGGCTGACAGGCAGGCCATCGGCATAAAGCGTGACCTTATCCGTCGTCGTGTCGTGAAGGCCCGCGACGAAGACGGTATCGCTGGGCAGATCAATCCCCTGCGCAGGCAGCCCCGCCCGCGCCTCGGGATCGTTCAGAAGATCGGCCAGAAGCCGGGCCGATACCTCGCCCGTCTGCCCACCGCAGGCCCCGCAATGATAAGCGCTTTCATGCGGGTTGTTGGTCACCTGCGCACCATGGCCCAACAGCAGGATCAGCCGCGCATGGCCCTTGGTCATGCTCATCGCGCGCAGCACTGCCGCCGCCGTTGCCGTCTTCGCCGCCGCATCCAGCGCCGTTTCGAACTTCGGCGCAGGGGAGACATGCGCTGCGCCGCCCAGATGCAGCGAGTCCTTCACCAGCTTCCATCCATAGGCCGGGCCCGCCGCTTCGACAAAGGCGAAAGAAGACACCGCCGCCTGCCGGAACCGGCCCCAGGCCCGCGTTGCCCGCGCCGCAATCCGCGCCTGCGCCTCGGCTTCCGGTGCGGCATGGCTGGATGTGTCCAGCTTGGCATTCAACAGAACCGGCAGATGCGCTGCGACCTCATCCGTCCCATGCGCCTTATGCGCCAAGGGCAGGCCGAAAAAGCCTGCAAAACCGATCGTCTCGATCCCCGGATTCAGGCTTTCCAAGGCGCGGCGCATCACCTCGGACCTTACGTCGATGCAGAAGGCCGCCTGCAAGGCAGGCCGCCCCGCCGCCGCCTTCGGCCCGATCAGCCGCGCAGCAAGGCCCCGCTGCACCGCCCGCTCCGCTGCCTCTTGCAGGATCGCATCCACCACCATGTCAGGCGTCGGTGCCGGTGGCACGTCATGCGTCGCCACGACCGAAGCCCAACCATCCGCAATCTGCGGCACCGTTTCCAGCAATGCCTCTTCAAACATCAGCCGGATCGCCAGCAGATCGGTCAGCGTGGCATCCGTTTGCCCCGCCAGCTCCGCCTGCCAAAGCAGCCACCGCGCATGCTGCGCCCAACCACCCAGATCGATCAGCAAACGATGGAACGCCGTCTCCGCCGCTGCCTCGGACAAGCCCAGCCGTTCCGCCGCGCGCAGGATCGCGCGCTCTGGCGTGTCGGGTGCTGCTTCGACATGGGCGCAAAACCCTGCAAGCCCCGCGATTTCGGGCGTCAGGTCATGCGTCGCCCAGACCCGCCACGCTGCAAAGGCACCCTGCCCCGGTGCGGGCGACCACAGCGCCTGCCCCCGGTCAAACCGCCCCGCCGCCCAAAGCCCGATGGCACGGGTAATCACCGCAGGCCAATCAACCCCGGTCGCCTCTGCCGCAAGTTCCGCCACAGTCGGCACGGCCTTCAGGGCGGGCGCAGGCTGCGTGATCCGCGCCTTCATCAGTGCAAGGTCCACAGGCTTCAACGGCGAAGGCTGCGCGATCAGGGCCGCCGCAAGGTCGTCCTCGCTGATCCGGCCATCCTGCACCATCGCCACGAATTCTGCCCGTGGCCGCATCAGCCGGACACCTGCCACCCGCGCCATCCGCGCCTGTGCCGTGGCCAGATCCTCGCCCGTCTGGCCAAGGAATGGGTTCACCGCCACCGTGGCCGACAGGGGGAAGGCCGGCGGGATCGCCCGCGCCGCCGCCTCTGCCGCCGTCAGAAGACCCGAGATGCGGGCCGGTGCGATCTGTGTGTGCTTCAGGAACATGTCCATCAACTCCTATGCGTCAGAGGGATTTGGAAACCCGGAACCCGCCGATCAGCCGGTCCAGAACCGCATTCAGATAAAGCCCGTTGGCCAGATGCACCCGCAGCCCCGCAGCCGCCGGATGATGCGCCCACAGCGGGAACAAAGCCTGCGCCACGGCCACCGTGCCAAAGGACAACAGTGCCAGCACGATCAGCGCCCATTCCAAGGCCCCCGCCTCGGGTGCCGCCGGAAGATGCGGCCCCCACAGCGCGCCCGACAGCACATGGAACCCGAAATAGGCCACCGCCGCCGCAAGAGATGCCGCCCCGGTCCGCAGCGTCAGGGCACGCGGCGCGGCATCGGCCAGACCCTGCGCCACCAGATAGGCCACGCCAAAGATCAGGATCGCACCAAGGGCCAAGGCCTGCTCCGACTTCGGCCCGACAACCAGCCCGAAGGCCAGCGCCACCACCGCGTAAAGGACCAGGGCCAGACCGAAAGCCCGCGCCACCGCAGCCAGACCGGGCACCGCCACCGGACCCGGTCGCCGCACCGATGCTACCGCCTGCACCGCACTGCCCGACGACAGGAAGGCATGCGCCTTGTACATCGAATGCGCCACGATATGCAGCACCGCCAGCGCCCAAAGCCCCAACCCGCATTGCAGCAGCATGAAGCCCATCTGCGCGACGGTCGACCAGGCAAGGGCGGTCTTCACTGCCGATTGCGTCAACATCACCGCCGCCCCGAACAGCGCCGTAAACCCGCCCAGCATCACCAGCGCGGCCATCGCGCCGGGGCTGCCCTGCACCACCTCGGCCAACCGCACCAGAAGGAACCCACCCGCATTGATAATCCCGGCATGCAGCAGGGCCGAAACCGGGGTTGGGGCCTCCATCACTTCGGTCAGCCAGCCATGCAGCGGGAAGGCCGCAGTCTTCAGCATCGCCGCCAGCACCAGTAAGGCCACCGCTCCCTGCGCCGCGATGGGCAACCCAGCCGCCGCCGCCTCTGTCAGCGCGGCAATATCCGCGGTGCCAAAGGCCAGCCACAGAAGAACCGCCGCTGCGACAAGGGCCATATCACCCGCCCCCCAAACCAGCGTGAACTTCGCCGCCGCCCGCCGCGCCTCGGCCCGTTCGGGATAGAACAAGAGCAGATGCCGCAGCCCCACACCCACCGACGCGAAGGCCAGCACCAGCACCGCAAGGCTGCCCGACTGCACAAGCACCAGAACCGCCGCCAGCACCGCCAGCATCAGCCCGTGAAACGCCCCCTCCCGCGCTTCGCCATCCAGATAGCTGCGCGAATACCGCACCACGACCCAGCCGACAAAGGCCACCAGCAAGGCCATCGTTGCGCTGACAGCATCCAGCCGCAGCGCCAGAAGACCCGCCCCTTGCCCAAGACCCGCGCTCTCTGCCCCGGTCAGGATGAGTTGCGCCATCCCACCAAGCGCCAGCAGCAGAGAAAGCCCCGCCGCGCCTTCCGCCAGCATCGGCACCGCCACAGGTCGGCGACCAGGACGCGACGCCGCAAACAGCGCCACCATCAAGAGCGGCAAGGGGGCCAGAAAAGTCAGAACGGGCAGGACGGCCATGGATCGTCTCCTGTGAATATCCGATGGCGTGCAGATAGCCCTTGCGGATATTCCAGAAAATTACATATTTTATGCTTAAACGTTCTTTTTTATGGAAGTTATGGCCCAGATCAACCTGCACCACCTTCGCCTGTTCCGCGCCGTCGCCAATGACGGCACGCTCACCGGGGCCGCGCGCGGGCTGAACCTGTCGCAATCCGCGCTCTCCACCCAGATCAAGGCGCTTGAGGCAACGCTGGGCCATGCCCTCTTTGAACGGCGGGGGCGCGGCCTTGCTCTGACAGAGGCCGGACGCATCGCGCTTGACCATGCCGAGGCGATCTTTCGCGCCGCCGATGACCTGACCGCCACGCTGCGCGAAACGGGCCGCGCCCGCCGCCCTCTGCGCGTGGGGGCGCTGGCCACCCTATCCCGCAACTTTCAAATGCAGTTCCTCCGCCCCTTGATCGGGCGCGCGGATGTCGAAGTGGTGCTGCGCTCTGGCTCTCAGACCGAACTGCTGCGCGATCTTGATGCACTGGCGCTTGATGTCGTGCTGACAAACCTCGCCCCCTCGCGCGAACAGGGCAGCCCATGGCTGGTTTATCGCATCGCGGAACAGCCCGTCTCCCTCATCGGAACGCCCGAACGGGTCAGTGGCAACCAGCGCGGTCTGGCCGACCTTCTCGCCTCCGAACCCCTGATCCTGCCCGCCCCCGATACCGCCCTCCGCGCCGCTTTCGATGCGTTGGCCGCCCGCCTCGGCGTCGTTCCCACCATCGCGGCCGAAGCCGATGATATGGCCATGCTCCGCCTTCTCGCGCGCGAAGACGCAGGGCTGGCCGTCATCCCCACAATCGTGGTGCAGGACGAACTGGCCAGCGGCCTTCTGGTGCAGGTCGCCCGCATCGAAGAAATGCGCGAAACCTTTTACGCCATCACCCGCGAAAGACGCTTTCCCAACCCCACCCTCGCCACCCTTCTGCGCGGCTGAAACTTTCTTCGGGCGATTTGTCGAAATCGCCGCCCCCCGCGTGTCATCCAGTCAGACCTTGCCATCCCGGCACGGTCCGAACCCGGAAGGATCACGCCATGACCACCACCTTCACCCCCGCAGCATCGCAACCCCGCTGGATCACAGGCGCCGCCCTTGCTGGCATCGGCTGGAACATCTTCGGCCTCGTGCAATTCGCAACCTCCGTTACTGCCACGGCAGATAGCCTTGTCGCCTCTGGCCTCAGCCCAGAACAAGCCGCTGTCATGACGGGCTACCCCGCATGGATGACGGCGGCCTTCTTCTTCGGCGTCACGGGCGGGCTGATCGGCAGCCTCCTCCTTGCCCTCCGCCACCGCTTCGCGCGGTCCGTGCTGCTGGCCTCGCTTCTCGCCTATGTCGCGCTCTGGATCGGCGATGCGGTCCATGGCGTCTTTGCCGCCATGGGCGCAGCGCAGGTGGCAATCCTCACGACCGTCGTCGCCATCGCAGCAGCCCTTTTCGCCATCGCCCCCCGCAATTCCCCCCGCGCCTGACCGCGCGGCGCGTGCTACCCTCGCCCGGACCACGGAGATCATCATGCAATACATGCTCATCCTCAACGAAACCGCCGAAGATTTCGCCCGCCGCACAGACCCGGCCACGACAGGGGAATATTGGGGCGGCTGGAACGCCTTCATCGGCGCCATGGCCCAAGCGGGCATCATCGTGAAAGGGGACGGCCTGCAAGGCCCCCACACCGCCACCACGATCCGCATCCGGGATGGTAAACGCATGGTGCAGGACGGCCCCTTCGCCGACACCAAGGAACAACTCGGCGGCTATTTCGTGATCGATGTGCCCGACCTCGACACCGCATTAGACTGGGCCACCCGCGCACCCTCGGCACTGTCGGCCTCGGTCGAACTGCGCCCCGTCCTCCCGCCCATGCCCGCCCCCGGCACATGACGACGCAACCTGATGCCGCAGAACGCGCCGCCGAAAAGGCGGCGCGCTCCAGCTATGGCCGGCTCATCGCGATCCTTGCGGCAACCGACCGCAATATCGCAGCCGCCGAGGATGCGCTGTCGGACGCCCTTCTTTCTGCGCTGGATCATTGGCCGCGCCACGGCATCCCTGCCAATCCCGACGCATGGCTTCTCACCGCCGCACGCAACCGGCAAAAGAACGCCGCACGCGCCCGAACCAACCACCAAAAGGCCGAACCCGACCTTCTCCTGCACCTCTTCCTGCCCGAAGACGCACCTTTCCCCGACGAACGCCTTCGCCTCATGTTTGTCTGCGCCCATCCCGCCATCGACCCTGCGGCACGCGCGCCCCTGATGCTGCAAACCGTCCTCGGCCTTGATGCGGCGCGCATCGCCCGCGCCTTCCTCACCGAACCCGCCGCCATGTCGCAGCGCCTTGTCCGCGCCAAGGCCCGCATTCGCGACACGGGTCTCCGCTTTGCCCTGCCCGAACCCGCCGATCTGCCCGAACGTCTGGCCGAGGTGCTTGATGCCATTTACGCCGCCTTCACCCAAGGCTGGGACGGGCTCGACACCCCCGACGCCCCCGATGCCCTGACGGGCGAGGCGATCTGGCTTGCCCGCCTCCTCGTCGCGCTCTTGCCAGAGGAACCCGAACCGAAGGGGCTTCTCGCCCTCATGCTCTATTGCACCGCTCGCCGCGCCGCGCGCCGGGATGCCGCTGGGGCCTTCGTGCCCTTGGAACATCAGGACAGCCGCCTGTGGAATCGCGACCTCATCATCGAAGCCGAAGGTCTTTTGACCGATGCCGCCCGCGCCGCCCGCTTTGGCCGCTATCAATGCGAAGCGGCGATCCAATCCGTCCATATCCAGCGTCCAATCACGGGCAGCCTCAACCTCACCGCCCTGCGCACGCTCTATGATCTCCTCGTCGCCCATACCGATGGCATCGGCGCGCAAATCGGCCGCGCCATCATCCTTGCCGAAAGCGGCGATCCCAACGCCGGGCTCGCCGCCCTCGACGCGCTCGATCCTGCCCGGGTCGCTGCGCATCAACCCTGGTGGGTCGCCCGCCACCGCATCGCCCGGCTTTCAGGTGACCTAGACCTAGCCGAAACGGCCTTGGACACAGCCATCAACCTGACCGAAGACCCCGCCCTCCGCGCATTCCTACGCGCTCAAGGCCCCACTTCCCCCAACTGACATGCTAGCATACACTGGTGGCAAAGGGAGGCCGCCATGACCCGCATCACCGCCATCCGCGCGCTGGATATCCGCTTTCCCACCTCGCGCAGCCTTGACGGGTCGGATGCGATGAACCTCGCCCCCGATTATTCCGCCGCCTATTGCATCATCGAAACCGACGGCGCCCACCAAGGCCACGGCCTTACCTTCACCATCGGGCGCGGCAACGAACTCTGCGTCGCCGCTCTCCGCGCCCTTGCGCCGCTCATTCAGGACATCCCCGTCGAAGACCTCCTCGCCGACATGGGCGCCACATGGCGGCGCATCACAGGCGACAGTCAGCTCCGTTGGGTAGGCCCCGACAAGGGGGTGATCCACCTCGCCACCGCAGCCCTCGTCAATGCACTCTGGGATTTGAAGGGCAAGATCGAAGGCAAACCCGTCTGGCGTCTTCTCACTGATATGACGCCCGCCGAAACCGTAGACCTCGTCGACTGGCGCTATCTGTCAGATGCCCTTGATCCCGGTCGCGCGCGGGAACGGCTGGAAGAAAACCTTCCCACCCGCGCCACACGTCTGGCCGAGATGCGGGCGAACGGCTATCCCGCCTATACCACCTCGGCTGGCTGGCTGGGCTATTCCGATGAAAAGATGCGCCGCCTCTGCCAAGAGGCCATCGCGCAGGGCTGGAACCACTTCAAGATGAAGGTCGGCGGCAATCTAGAAGATGACATGCGCCGTGCCCGCATCATCCGCGAAGAGATCGGCCCCAATCGCCGCCTGATGATGGACGCGAACCAAGTCTGGGGCGTGGCGCAGGCCATCGCCCATATGAAGCCGCTCGCCGCCTTTGACCCGTGGTTCATCGAAGAACCCACCAGCCCCGACGACATCCTCGGCCATGCCGCCATCGCGCGTGGCGTGGCCCCGATCAAGGTGGCAACGGGCGAACATTGCCAGAATGCGGTTATGTTCAAGCAATTCCTTCAGGCCGACGCGCTCCAGATCCTGCAACTGGACAGCGCGCGCCTTGGCGGCGTGAACGAAATCATAGGCGTCTTCCTGATGGCCGATCATTTCGGCGTCCCCGTCTGCCCCCATGCAGGCGGCGTGGGTTTGTGCGAATATGTCCAGCACCTATCGATCTTCGATTATGTCTGCGTCTCTGCCAGCCTGACAGACCGTGTTCTGGAATATGTCGACCACCTTCACGAACATTTCGAGACGCCCGTTCGCATGAAAGCGGGCCATTACCTGCCCCCCGAAGAACCGGGCTACTCCATCACCATGAAACCCGAAAGCATCGCCGCCCATCTCTGGCCCGATGGCGCGGCCTGGCAGGATTAATCCAGCCGACGCACCGTGATCTGCGCCAAATCGCCCCCGGCAATATCCGTGACCGGCAACAGACCCACCGCCTCTCGCAATTCGGGCGGGGCAAGACCCGCGTTGATTTCCCCCGTCCGCGCCCGCTGCGTCACATATGGCAAAAGCGTTGCCCGCGCATTGGCATCGACCCCCATCACCGCCAAGGTCTGCACCGTTGAAAGATACCGATCCCCCGGCACCAGCCCCGCCAACATCGCCTGCCGCCCCGCAACCGAAAGATCGATCAGCGAAAGCAGCGGCGCCGGGGCCAGATACAGATCCACCAACCCCTCGACATCGCTGACGCGCACTTCCCAGCGCATCCCGTCGCGCGTCACGGTCTGCGGCCTGCCATCCGCCCGGCGCGGTACGACCGCGGGACCAGACCATTCCGCCCGCACCCGATTGATGACCGAAACCTCCGCCAGCGCCTCGCGATGCTGATCGGTCAAACGCACCAGCGCCGCCTGCGTCGCCAAAGCCCGCGCCCGCAGCGTGCCCGCCAGCGCGGCAATCAGCACCACGCCCGCCAAGACGGCAAGAAGAACCACCCCTTGCCGCCCGTTCCGGCGCAGCCGATGATCGTCCCCCATGACCAACACGCGCATCCTCCTGCCCTTCGCCCTTGCCGCCACCTATCTGGCGACTCTCGGCCTTGCCACCCTTACCGCATCAACGGACAGGCTGATCCTCGCGGGCATCCTCACTGCGCCCCTGATCTGGCTTTCGCTCACAGACCTCGCCCGCCACGAAATCCCCGACCTCGCCACCGCGACTATCGCCGTCGCAGGCGTGGTTTTCCAGTGGCATCTGCATGGTCTGACCGCACCCTTTTTCTGGACCATCCTCGCCGCCGCCGCCTTGACCGCCGCCTTTTGGGGCGCGGGCAGCCTCTACTTCCACCGAAACAAGACCGAAGCTCTGGGCATCGGCGATGCCAAACTCATCGGCGCGGGCACCCTCTGCCTTGGCCCCGGTGGCATCTGGGCCATGCTCTTTCTTGCCGCCAGCGGGGGCATCCTTGCCATCTTGCTTGCACGCCGTCGTGAAAAGGCAGGATCGGGTATCGCTTTCGGCCCTTTCCTCGCCTATGCATTGTTCATACTCATAAACTTCCCTCTCTCCTGACTGGCCCCTCCATGACCCGCACCCGCAATCCGCAATCCGGCGTTACGCTTCTGGAAGTGATGATCGTTCTGGCCGTAATCGCCCTGATCGTGGGCTTCGGCGCACCGCGGCTGATGGAAAGCTTCGGACGCGCCAAATCGCAGGCGGCCGAGGTGGCAATGGCCAATCTGAAGGGGGCCGTGCAACTTTTCTACATCGACACGGGTCGCTACCCCACCGAAGGCGAAGGCCTTGCCGCCCTCCTTGCCGCCCCCCAAGGCGTGGCAAACTGGAAAGGCCCTTACCTAGATGGCGAAGCCGATCTTGCCGATCCGTGGGGACGCCCCTTCACCTATTCCGCCCCCGGCGCGTCAGGCCCCTTCGGCTTGTCCAGCCTTGGCCGTGATGGTCAGCCGGGCGGGACAGGCGAAGACAGCGATATCTCACTCTGACGCGCCCGCCGCGCGGGGATCACCGTCAGCGGCGGCACAATCCTCCCACGATCCAGATACTCGATCCGTATCGCCTCAGGCAGCGATCCGGCTGTCCATTCCTCGCGCCAGACACCTTCGCCGAAATAGCGAATGACGGTCAGGCTGGCATCGTCCGACAATTCCGTCACCACCGCGCCATCGCCCGCCACAGCGCGCAAGGCAGACCCGTCCATGCCAAACCGCACCGTCTCGACCCGCGCCGCCGTCAAAGGCGGCACATCAATCAGCGCTCCGAACTCCATCCCCGCGGCATCGCCCGTAAACCGTGCCGCAACCGGCATCTCCTCCAGCCAGCGCCGCAGCACCACCCGCGCCGCCAAGGCGTCCACATCCGCAGCCTCAGACCCTACGCGCTGCAAAGCCCGCCCCGTAAGCCCCAAAGATGAGGACAGGATCACCGCCGCCGCCGCCATGACCCATAGCGCGATCAGCATTTCCAACAGCGTCACACCCGCACGACCGTTGCGCCTCATGGCCCCGCCTCCGGCAGCAGCACGGCCAGACGAACCTCGCGCGCAGGCCCGCCCGTGCGCCATGCCACGGCCTCTGCCTCGACCAAACCGCCACCGATAGGCCGCACGGTCAGGGTCCAGCGCCACTCACCCATCGCGCCATCCGCCAGCGCAGGGTCACGCGTTGCGGCATAATCATCCAAGATCGACCGCGCCAATTCGGCGGCCCATGCCGCCTCGGCCCGCTGCGCCACCTGCCCCACGGTAAAGCCCACACCCGACAAGGCCGCCCCAAGCACCAGCGCAAGGATCGCCATGGCGATCATCGCCTCCAGCAGGCCGAACCCCTGCTGCTGCCGCCGCTCAGAAGGCAAGGTCATTGATCGACAGCACCGCCCCCATGATGGAATAGACCAAGGCCCCCACGGCCCCCCCGATGATTAGGGTCAGGATCGGCGTCAGCAGACGGAGCAGTCGTTGCGTCGATTGGTCCATCTGCCCCTGCACCGATTGCGCCAGCGCCTCAAGTACGGGGACCAGCGCATTCGCCTCTTCCCCCACCCGGAACAACTCGCGGACAAGAGGGGGCAAACGCCCACCCTCGGCCAGCGCCACATGCGCCCGCCCACCGCCTTCCAGCGCCGCCACCGCAGCCCGCAGATCAGGCGCAAAGGGACCAACAGGATCAGCGTCCACCATCCCCCGCAGCGCCTCGGCCAAGGGCCGCCCGGCCTTAAGCATCAGGGCCAGCGACCGCACCAGCGCCAAAAGCGCCGCATCCCGCATCAACGGCCCGAACAGCGGCAGCCGAAAGGCCACCCGCCCCCATCCCGCCCGCAGGCCCAGACTGGCGGCGACCCCTGAGGCCAACACCCCCGGAACAATCAGCCACCACCATCCTCGGATCAGATTGCCCAGCCCAAGGAAGAAGGCCAGCGATCCGGGCATCTCGCGCCCCTCTCCCTGAAACAGCGGGGCCAGTGCCGGCGCCAAGGTCAGCGCCACGATCAGCATCACCGCCACCGCCGCCGCCACAAGGATTGCCGGATAAAGCAGCGCCGTCGCCACCTGACCGCGCAACTGCTCCTGCAACCGCAAAAGCCGTGCGAGGTCCGTCAACTGCTCAGGCAGCGCGTCCGACAACGCGCCCGCCCGCAACAGCGACAGGAAAACCGGGGCCACCTTCGGCCCGGCCTGCGCAAAGGCCTGTGCCAAGGGCATACCCTCTGCCACCAAACGCGCCGTCCGCTCCAGCTTTTCCCGCGTTTCCGTCTTGCCCGCCCCCTGCGCCAGAATGCGCAGCATCTCCAGCGCGGGCAGCCGCACCCGCAGCATTGTGGCCATCTGCTCAGCAAGCGCCGCCTGATCGGCAAGCGGCAAGCGCCCATTGCCAAGGCTGATATCACGCTTCCACCACGGCAGAGGGGCCACTGCCGCCCCCTCGTGCAACTCCACCACCGTCAGACCAAGCGCCTTCAACGTCTGATAGGCCGCCGCCTCTGACGGGCTGTCAAGCTGGCCGGTCTCTACCGTCCCGCGCGCACCATAAGCCTTGTAGGAAAAGCTGGGCATGGCCCGCGCGTCACTCGATCACGTCGCTGATCGTATGGCGCGGGCGTCCCAATCCGGTTTCCAGCGACGAATTCGCCCCCGAAAGCTTGGTCCGCCAATAGGCCGTCGCCGAATTCGCATCGCCATCGTTCAAGATCACCCGTGGCCGGATCAGGATCAGCAACTCGGTCCGCCCGCGACGGCTGTCCTTGTTGCGGAACAGGTTGCCCACCACCGGCACGCGCCCCAGACCCGGCACTTCAGACCGCGATGCGGTGTCGGATTCCTGCACCAACCCCCCCAGCGCCAGGGTCTGGCCATCCGTCAGCGCGACCGAGGTTTGCACCTTCCGCTGCCGGATCGTCGGGCTGTCGATGCCGGATGTATCCGTCTCGGCCACGTCGCTAACCTCTTGGCTGATATCCAGCGTCACGCGCCCGCCATTGCCGATACGCGGCCGCACCCGCAGGATGATCCCCGTGTCGCGATATTCTACCTGCGTCAGGATCGGCGCATCCGCCGTCTGATCCTGCGCCTGCGACGTAACGATCGGCACCTGATCCCCGATCTGCAACACGCCTTCTTTGTTGTCGATCACCATCAGGGTCGGGGCCGAGATCACCTTCACATCCGTCACCGCCGCCAGCGCCGAAAGCGCGACATTGGCACTGTTCGACCCGAACACCGCCGTGAAACCGGTATCGTTCCCCGCAATCGCCCCCGCCCGATCCGACGAACGGAAGTCGAAATTCCCATTCTCAAAGAACCAGCGCGTGCCGATATCCAGCCGGTCGTTCAACGTCACCTCGGCAATCGTCGCCTCCAGCAGAACCTGCCGCGCCGGGCTGTCCAATTCGCGCAGCAGACCCTCGATCTCGGCATGCTGGGCGCGCGGCGCGCGCACCACAAGAGCGTTGCGCGAATCATCCGCCGCCACCCGCGTGCCGGTCGTCGACTCCAGCGCCGCCTCCCCCTCGCCTTCCGCCACATTCCCCGCGCCCAGCAGACCGGCAAGGATCGGCGCCACCTCAACCGCGCTGCGGTTTTGCAAATTATAGGTCGCCAGATACATCCCCGCACCCGGCCCCGGCTTGTCCAACTCGCGCACCCAGCCCACGGCGCGGTCCAGATAGGCCGCCCGCGACGAAATCACCAGAACCGACCCAAGCCGTTCATTCGGCACGAATTCGACCACGCCGCGCAGCGCTCCGCCTTCCTGCGTCTCGAACAGGGCCTGCGCCTGCTCTACCACCGCTTCCGGTTCCCCCGATGTCAGCCGCACCAGCGCGACCGATTTCCCCGACAGCACATCCACATCAAAGATGTTCAACGCATCCAACGCGCTTTCCGTCACCGCCGCAGGCCCCGACAACAGCAGAATATTGCGCCGCGAATCCGGCACCACATTCAGCCCTTGGTCGATCTGCGGCTTCAGGAGGTTCACCATCTCGGACGCCGAGACAAAGCGCAGCGGGGCCACGATAATCGACGAACCACCCCGCCCACCCTGTCCGGCAAGGCGAAAGCTGGAACTGCCGGAAACACCCGAAACGATCTGCACCGTATCGCCGGATTTCTGCATGCGCGCGCCACTGGCGTTCAGCCCGGCCTCAAACAGATCCAACAGCACGTCACGCGGCACCGGGCTGGTCGTCTGAATGGTGATCCGCCCCTGCAACCCGTCCTCAATTGCATAGCGCAGCCCCAGCGTATCGGACAAAACCGCCTGCGCCGCCGCCGGAATAGAGGCATTCACAAGGCTGATCTGCACATTCCCGCCACCCGCAGCCGTGATCTCCGCCCGCGCCGCGCTGTCGGCCATGGCGTCTGTGTCAAAGAAAACGTCAGACCCGCGCTGCGTCGCCACACGGTCACCGCCATCGGCCAGCCCAAACCGGGCCCCGCCCGACACACTGCCCGACGACCGCGCGCCATCCGGGCCAAAGGCACCAGAACTGCGCCCCCTGTCGGTTTCGACACAGGCCGCAAGCAGCGCCAGACCAGCGCAAAGAATGATCGCAAATCCCCGGAAGGGCATGGCAGACAACCCCGAATCCCCGTCCCCGATTACCTATTGGGGAAACATATTAACAGTTATTTCTTCGCCTTCCCGCCGCAGGACCACCGCATGGGGCTGCACCTGCAACACTGTAAAGCCAATAAATTCATCGCCTTCGCGAACAATCGCCTCTTGCCCCCCGGTCTGCGAGGCCAAAATCGCGCGCGGCTTCGCGCCGTCATTCACATATCCAACCATGCGTGGCGCCTCTGGCGGCGGCGCTTCGGCGATCACCGGGGAATCGGGGATGGCGGCCTCTCCCTGCCGTCCCGGCAAAAACAGGGGTCGCGCCATCAGCCGCGCCGGGGCAACAGCCTCGCCAGCCGCCAAAAGCGCCGTCAAATCCTGCTCGGCCGGAGGGGCCAACGCGCTGCCCTCTGGCACGGCAACCTCTGGGCGGTCCTGCAAAAGCGCAAGCCTCTGCCAAGCAATCGGCAGAATCGCAGCAAGGATCAGCAGGTGCAAAAGCGGCGGCCACCAGCGCATCATTCCGCCTCCCCGCCCGCAAAGGCCCAGACGACAAGGCGCAGCGTCACCCTTTGCTGCCCCTCGGCCACCGGGCGCAGCACCACTTCGCGCAGGCCAAGCGGGGGCGTCTGCCCCTCCAGCGCTGCCAGAAAGCCCACCACATCCTCATACGGGCCTTCGCCTTCCGCCAGAACGGCGACCGTGGGATGGGTCACACCATCAGGCGACGCCCCTTCCTGCAATCCGGTCAACAGAACGCCCTGATCGTTTGCCAATGACGCCAGCCGCTCCTGCAAACCAAGCCCCGCTTCCACGCGGGTCGCACCGGGCAGAAGGGCCGTTTCGGGCAAGTTCGGCACCACCACGCCCGCGCTGAACTCCGCGATCCGCTGCCGCAAGGCCGCAGTCTCGGCCACGATCTGGGCGACACGCGCTTCCCTTTCGGCAATCGCCTCTTCGATCGGGGCCGTTGCCACCCAGAACAGGCCCGCCACCGCCGCCACGCCCACCAGCGCTGCGGGAACTGCCAAGATCCCGCTCATGCTGCACCTCCCGCGCGCAGCGTCACGATGACCTGAAACCGCCGCTCTGCCGATCCTTCCATCAGACCGACCGATCCATCCAGATCGACAGTCTCCACCCAAGGCAGCGCCTTTATCGCCGCAAGAACCTGCGCCACATCCCCGTCAACAAAGCCAGACAGCCGCACCACATCATCCTGAATCATCACGGATGTGGCCCAGACCTCATCCCCCAGCGCCGCCGTCAGATCGGCCATCAGCGCCAAGCGACGACCGTCGCGCGCCATACGAATCGCATCTGCCTGCCGTGCCGCCCCTTCGGCATCACGTGCCTCGGCCGCTGCCCGCGCCGCCGTCGCCTCATCGCGCAGCGTGGCAAGCTGGGCCTCCGCATCGGCCACGGCCGCATCCGCCCGCCACAGCGCCAATCCCTGCCCCGCCAGCACCGCGCCCAAAAGCAAAAGCGCCACAACAGGCACCGCACGGTTCCAGAACCGCTCGGCCCTGTCCACCTTGGCGCGCGCATCATAAAGCGGTGCCGTCGCCACCCCGTCGATCACCACCCGTCGCAGCGGCACCCCAGCCTCCTGCAACAGCTCGGTCAGCCGCGCCTCCTTCAGGACATGCACATCCACCGCCTCGCCCGGCCCATCGACATGCCGCCAGATCAGGCCCTCGGCCTGACCCGGCATCGACTGCCGCATCTGCAAGGCCACCGCCGCCGCCGCATCCCGCCGCGCCACCGCTGGTAAGGGAACCGAACGCTTCAAGAAAAGATCGCGCGCCAGCACCACCTCAACCGCCGCCCCATCATCGGCTGCGATCCGCAGTGCGGCCTTCGCCGACGGTCCAAGGGGCAGTGTATCCACAAACACCCGCCGCACCGCGCGCGGCGGCAACCCGGCCCCAATCAGCCAACCGGGCAGCACGCCCTCCAATCCTTCCCGCAGTCCGATCACGTAGAACCCCCATTGACGAGGCGCACCCGCCTGCGGTCACTTGTATAGGTTAATTAAAACAAACACCCAGGGGCAAGCCAGTGTCACCTTTCGATGCCGATCTGGCCCGCCTTCTTTCCGCGCGCCCCGGATTCACTGCCGATCTCGACCGTGCGAAGACCATGGCCACCGCCGAAGGTCTGCCCCTTCACCGCCTTCTGATCGACCGGGGGCTGGTGGAAGAGGAAACCGTCCTTCCGGCCTTGGCCGCCGCCATGAACCTGCCCTATGTCAGCGATCCTTGGTCAGCGGGCACCGTAGATACCGCCGCCGTCGCCCGCCTCACACCCGCCTACCTGCGCAGCCGTGCCGCGGTTCCGCTTGTGGCCGAAACCGGGCCGCAACCCGTCCTTCTGGCCGATCCGACGGATGCCGCGCTTCTGTCCGAACTGGCCTTCCACCTTGACCGACCGGTCGCCCCGCGCGTGGCAACCCTGCGCACCCTCCGCGCGATTTTGTCCGAATCCCCCTCCGACACCGTCGAAGCCGCCGATATCCACCAACCCGAAACCGCCGATGACGGCCCCGTCATCCGCTTCGTCGCCGAAACCCTGGCCGAGGCGGTGGCCTCCGGTGCCTCCGACATCCATGTCGAATCGCTGCCCTCTGGCCTTGCCGTCAGGATGCGCATCAACGGCCTTCTCGTGCCCATGAACACCGATCCGGCGATCCCCGCGCCCTCCGTCTTTGCCCGGCTCAAGGTCATGGCGCGCGCAAATGTCGCCGAACGCCGCCTGCCGCAGGATGCCCGCTTCTCCTCCACTTTCTCCGGCCGCAGGATCGACTTCCGTCTGTCCTCCCTGCCCACGCAGCATGGCGAAAGCATCGTCCTGCGCATCCTCGATCCTCAGGCGCTTCGCCTTGGCTGGGACAGGCTCGGTTTCGCGCCCGACATGGTCGCCCGCATCACCGCCTGTATCGAGCGGCCCTCCGGGCTCTTCCTTGTCACCGGCCCCACCGGTTCGGGCAAGACCACCACGCTTTACACCGCGCTGGCCCATCTGAACTCGCCCCGCCGCAAGATCGTCACCGTGGAGGACCCGGTGGAATATTCTCTCCCCGGCGTGCAGCAGGTGCAGGTGCAGGAAGAGATCGGTCTCACCTTCGCACGCATCCTGCGGTCAATCCTGCGGCACGATCCCAACGTCATAATGGTGGGCGAGATTCGCGATTCCGAAACCGCCGAAATCGCCTGCCGCGCGGCGCAGGTGGGCCGCCTCGTCCTCTCCACCCTCCACACCCGCGATGCACGCGGCGCGCGCACGCGCCTCGTCGATCTGGGGGTGCCGGACTACATCGTCGGTGATGTGCTGCGTGGCGTCCTTGCCCAAAGCCTTGCCCTGACGGACTGCCCAGATTGCGGCGGCGCAGGCTGCCGAACCTGCGCCTTCACCGGCACATCTGCCCGCCGGCTCGAGGCCGACCTCGTCACCTTCGACTGAGTCGAACGTCACGTCAAAATCCCGAATCGCCCATTTTTTTCGCACTTTTTGGGACTTTTCCCCCAAAATCCACTCCCTGCGGTTGCAAGGTCGGACTTAGGTCTGAGTCAACCGATAGACCTCTGTCAGAAGTCGAAACCCTCCCGCAGTGCTAATCTCTTACCAGTTCGGCATGCCTTCGGATGTTCCTCTCGAAACGGCATGTTGGCCTGCATTCGGGCAAAGTAGCCCGAAGAAGAAAGGGCAAGGCAAGGGCCCGGTACCGGTTGGCGAAGTCATAGTTAACGCCGTTTCAGAGGATCATTCATCCCGCGCCGGGCAAACCGAGCGAGGGCAAAAGGCAGATGGGGTCGAAATGTATCTCAGCAAAAACGAATCACGCGCTCGCATCCGCGAGGCGCAAAATGCCCGCAACAACCGGGCCGAAATCGTCAAGGCGCTGTCCACGGGTCAGGTGACGCGGCGCGAACTCTTCAAATGGGGTATCTTCACCTCGGCGGGCACCCTCGCCATGGTCAACGGCCTCAGCCCCTACGCACATAGCCAGATTCTGCCGTCGATCCCAACCGGCACCCCGCCAAGCCCGCTTTTCGGCGTCCAACCTTTCACCCAGCGCATGCCGCGCCTGAACGACGTGAAGCCGCATGATCTCAAGCGCGTCACGATGAATGGCGAAAGCTGGCTGGAATGGCAGGACCTGCCGAACGAACCCTATTCCAAGCGCACCTCGTGGCACACGGAATTCTCGGCCTCGGGCGGCAACCCGATGTATACCAACCCCCTTACCGGTCGTGGCCCAATGGAAGGCCGCCCGCCGGGGGAATATTTCGCCCATCAGCGCTGGGAAGAATACCTGCCGCAAAAGGGCTTCTGCATGTCGCTGGGCTGCCCCGAGGATAATTCGGTCGGCTTCCACCCCGACATGCCCTATCAGGCCGATAACAAGATCTGGTCCTTCGGGCCGGGCCGTCTGTCTGCGGGCGTGTTGCCACCGCCGCTGCTCAAGATGCGCTATGGCGAACCGGTGATCTTCCGGCATTACAACAACACTTCTCTCGACAAGGCGGATAACGGCGGTTTCGGCTCCATCAGCCAGACCACCCACAACCACAACGGCCACAACGCCTCCACCTCGGACGGGGCGTCAAACGCGCATTTCTACCCGGGTCAGTTTTACGATTATCACTGGTCCACCACACTGGCCCGTGCCGACATGATCAACACCATGGCTGCCGATCCGCGCGCCTCTGGCCCCGATGGCAATGGCGGCCTGATCAATGTTCCGGGCGATTTCCGCGAATTGCAGGGCACGCTGTGGTTCCATGACCACCGCTTCTTCTACACCGCCGAAAACGCCTACAAAGGCCATGTCGGCATGATGAACTACTATTCCGGCCCGGATCGCGGGAATGAGCGGCTGAATGATGGCGTCAACCTTCAACTGCCCTCCGGCTGGCACCTCGACTGGGGCAATACCGACTTTGACGTGAACCTCATGATCTCGGACGGGGCCACCGATCCCGACGGCCAGTATTTCTTCGACATCTTCGACACCGAAGGTTTCCTTGGGGATATGGTCTTTGTGAACTTCGCCTATCGCCCCTTCTTCGAGGTGATGCCGCGCAAATTCCGCTTCCGTCTGCTCTGCGCATCCATGTCGCGCTGGTATGAATTGGCGCTGATCAATTCTGCAGGCCGGATCGTGCCGATGACGGTCATCTCCAACGATGGCAACCTGCTGCCCCGGCCGATCGCAGTGAACAAGCTTGACGTGCTGTCATCCGGCGAACGGGTTGACGTCATCGTCGATTTCTCGTCCTTCCTGCCGGGCGAACGCCTTTACCTCGTCAACCTCTTGGAATTCGAAAACGGTCGCGGCCCGAAGGACAAGCTGTCGCTCAAGGACGCGCTGCAAGGCAAGACCGCCGACCCCGCTGTCGGGCGAATACTGGAATTCCGGGTGCAAAGCACGATGCAAAGCGTCGACTTGCCCGGCTACACCTATGACATGGCTCGGGCGCGCGACCGCGACCGCAGCAAGGTCAAAGCCCGCCTCACTCAGCAGATCCCGGTCGTAGAGCCCGTCCGCGAACGTGTTATCGAGTTCAAGCGTGGCGCCAACGATGCACGGGACGACACGTTGTCGGGGTGCTTCCCCGATTGCCCGATGGAACGCGAAACCCCGTGGGGCATCCGGATCAACGGCGAAGACACCCACTCGCTCAACGCCAACCGCATCTCCATGCTCGTCCCACGTCCGGGCGAGGTCGAACATTGGACGCTGGTCAATGGCGGCGGCGGCTGGGACCATCCCGCCCACCTCCACTTCGAAGAAGGCGTCACCATCTCGCGCACCGGCTTTGCCATGGGCGCAACGGAACGCCTTGCCCGCAAGGACGTGTGGTGGCTGGGCGAAGGCGGTTCGGTCAAGATTCAGGTGCGCTTCGGCGAATATGGTGGGGCCTATGTCACCCACTGCCACAACACGGTGCATGAAGATGCGGCCATGCTCATCCGCTATGACGTGCTGACGGACCCGAACAATCCCAAGAACTCGCAGACCCATGTTCAGGTCATCCCGACGCCGAACCCGACCCCGGATGGCGTGACCTATGTGATGCCCGAGATCATGCCCGAAGGAAATCCGTTCCACCGCAGCTTCAACCCCTTCCCCAAGACAAGCACCTAGGGGGGCGAGAGGCGGCCATGAACTGGTTCATCACCAAAGCGAAGGAGGCGACCAGCCTCCTTCTTCCCACCCTTATTCTCTTCGCCATCCTTGGCGCGGTCTCGTTCATTCCCTCGGTCATCCCCAAGGCGGATGCCGCCGACGGTGGCCGAAATGTGCGGGGGGAGGAATATTTCACCAACCTCCCCCTCATCACCAGCGAAGGGGAAGAGGTCGCCTTCTTCGACGACTTGCTCAAGGACAAGATCGTCGTGGTGAACTTCTTCTACACCGAATGCACCGATTACTGCTCACTCACCGTGGCGCGGCTTGCACAGGTCTACCAATGGCTGGGCGAACGGATGGGCGAGGATGTCTTCTTCGTCTCCATCACGCTGGACCCGGAAAACGACACGCCTGAAAAGCTCCACACCTTCAAGCAAAGCTTCGATGCCGACAAAGGTTGGACCTTCCTCACCGGCTCACGCGAAAACATCGATGCGATCCGCTTCAAACTGGGCGAAAAGGCCCGCGCCCTGAACCTGCACCGCACCGATATGGTGATCGGCAACGCCAAGACCGGGGTCTGGCGGCGCTCCTCCGTCATGGGCAGCTTGACCATCGCCCTGCAATCGATCCTCGAACTTGACCCCGAAAACGGCAAAAGCGCTCAGACCAACGAAGAGGCGCTTCAGGCCGCGCTGGAGATCAACACCCATTACGATCTTTCCGCCCATCCGGGCGAGGCGATCTTCCTGTCGGCCTGCGCCTCTTGCCACACCATCGGCCTTGGCGAACGCTACGCCCCCGACCTTGCCGCCGTCACCCTGCGGCGCGAGGAAGACTGGCTCAAGGCCTTCATCATGAACCCGGATATCGCGCTCAAGGCAGGCGACCCCGTCGCCGTCGCCCTGAACGAGGCCTATCCCGGCGTGGTCATGCCGAACCTCGGCCTGAACCCCGTCGATGTCGAAGACCTGCTCAGCTACCTCAAGGCCGCCGATGCCCGCCTCGCCCTTGCCGAGGCAGAAGCGGCCGAGTCCTTCGAGGCTTTCGAAAAGGCCCACGGCATTTCGGAATGATCGGGGGGCCGCACTGGCCCCCCCTTTACACCGTCTCCACGCTCAACACCGTCGGCAGATGCCGCGCGATCTCATGCCAGTGGTCGCCATGATCGGCACTGGCAAAGACCGATCCGCTATTCGTGCCGAAATAAATGCCCGATGGCGTCGCGTGATCCACCGCCATCGCCTGCCGCAGCACGGTGAAGAAACAGTTCCGCGCTGGCAGACCGTCCTGCAAGGCCTGCCAGCTTTCCCCACCATTCTCTGACCGCCACACCGCCGCCGAAGCCTCGGGCGGAAACCGCCCTTGCGTGTCGCCGTTCAGGGGAAAGGTCCAAATCCGCCGCGCATCCGCCGGATCGACCGCGATGGGAAAACCAAAACTCGACGGCAAGCCCGCCGTCACCTCCTGCCAACTCCGCCCACCATCCGGGCTGCGGAACACGCCGTGGTGGTTTTGCTGATACATCAGATCCCCACCCCCCACGGCCCGCACCATGTTATGCACACAATGCCCCACCTCATGCCCGCAGGCCCCATGGTCATGCCCATGCGCATCGCCCGCCTCGTTTGACATCCGGTTGCGCCGCTCCCACGTCGCGCCGCCATCCTCGGTCGCGAAAACGCCCGCCGCCGAAATCCCGACCCACAGCTTCTGCGCGTCCCCCGGATCGGCCACGATCGTATGCGCCACCAGCCCCGCGCCCCCCGGCATCCAGCTCTCGCGCGATGGGTGTTCGGTCAGGCCCGTCACCTCTTCCCAGCTTTCGCCCTGATCGCGGCTGGCAAACAGCATCCCGGGCTTGCCCCCGGAATAAAGCACCCCCCCGGCAAGGCCCAGCGACCACAGCGCAGCCACCTTCCCCTTGAACGGCGCATCCGGCGCAGGCCCGCGCCCCAGATATTCCGCCATGCCCGGATCGGCGGCCAGCATCGCATCCATCGACCCATTCGATAGCAGTGATAGCGTCCACGTCGCCCCGCCATCCGCGCTGCGCCACACGCCCGCGCCATGCCAATCGCTGCCCCCCGCAGCCCAAAGCATCCCCGTCGCCGCATCGCCAATCACATGGTTGATCGGCCAACCGTCGCACAGCGGCCCGTCGATATCCCACTCCCGCCGCGCCTCATCCGACCGCAGCAGAAACGCCCCCTTCGAAGTGCCAACCAGCACTGTCACCCGCCCGTCCATGCGCCATCCTCCCCGATGCCCACGGCCCAAGCCTAGCACCAAAGGACATGAGTCGCGCGCTTCAGACGCTGAAGCCGTAAAGTTCCCACTCGGCTTCGGTGACAGTCAGGGCAAGGCGTTGATATTCCGCCCGTTTCACGGCGGCAAATCCGCGATGCTGCGCCGGGCCAAGCACCCGATGACAGAACGCAGACTGTTCGAACCGCTCAATCGCCTCCAACCAACCGCGCGGCAGATCGGGCACATGCCCGGCTTCCGATGCAACCCCGGTCACAGGGGGGCCGGGATCGGCCTTCGCCTCGATCCCGTCCAGCGCTGCGCCCAAAGTGATTGCCGCCACCAGATAGGGATTTGCATCCACCCCCGCGACCCGATGCTCGAAATGCCGCGCCGCAGGGTTGCCCCCCGGCACGCGCAAGGCCACCGTGCGGTTCTCTACCCCCCAAGTATCATCCGCAGGCGAATAGACGGCGCTCGCAAACCGCCGCCACGAATTCTGGAACGGTGCCAGAACCAGCATCGTATCCCCGATGGTGCCCCTGATCCCCCCGATGGCCTGCAACATCAGGGGCGACAGCACGCCCTCTTCCGGATCGGCAAACAGGTTCCGCCCCGCCCCATCGGCCAGGGACAGGTGCAAATGCATCCCCGATCCCGCCTGATGGCCAAAGGGCTTGGCCATGAAACAGGCCTCCATCCCGAACCGTCGCGCCGTCGCCCGGATCAACCGCTTCCCGATCACCGCATCATCCGCCGCCCGCATCAACCCGCGATAGCGCAGCGTCAATTCATACTGGCCCGCCGCATATTCGGAAATCAGCGTCTCCATCGGCAGATCCAGCGCCTTCGCCCCGGCATAGACCGCATCGAAGAAGGGCGACATCTCATCCAACTCATCGACCGACATGCAGTTATTGGCCGTGGTCTTGCGCCCGCTCAGCAAATATCGCGCGGGGCGATGCCGCCCGTCCCCATCCCGTTCCCGGTCAATCAGATAGAATTCCAGTTCCAGCGCCCCCATCGGCTGAAACCCCATCGCCTCGGCCCGCGCAATCTGCGCGCGCAGAGCGTTTCGCGGCTCGGGCGCAAAGGGCTGGCCATCCGGTCCCCACATAGAAATCAGCACATGCCCCCGCCCTGTCGCAGGCATCAGACCCAAGGTCCCGCCAATGGGCCAGCAGACGCAATCCCCCCCCGCGCCGGACCAGACAAGGCCCGTTTCTTCTACATCGTCGCCCGTCACATCTTGGGCAAAGATGGAACCGGGGATGCCACGGCCACGGGTGAACAGTCCCTCCAACTCGTGCCGCCGGATCGTCTTGCCGCGCGCGATGCCGTGGCAATCGATCAGGGCAAGGTCGATGCCCTGCACATCCGGATGGGCATCCAGAAAGGCCCGCGCCTCGGCAAGGCTGGCGCCCCCCGGTCCCGTGACATCATCGCGCATTTCGGCCTCCCTCAGCCCCTCACCCGCCCGCGCGGCCCTAGCATGGCGCGGCCTATAGGCAAAGTGGCACAAAAAAAGGGGGCGCTGCGGTCCCCCTTTAACCAATAGCTACTGAAAAGTAATGGCACCGCGCGTGGCCACAGTTTGCTGCACAAAATCCGGCACAAAACAGGGCACAAACGATTTCGGTCTAAATCCCTGAAAAACCTCAAGGTTAACGCTGTTCCTGTGTGCCTTTCAACGGGCCCGAAACGCCACCACATTCCCCCCCGCCGCACGGTGCATCTGCACGCCGATCTGGGTGTTCCGCATCTTCCGGTTCGACTCCGCATGATCCAGCAGCATCAGGCGAAAGGTCGCCTCCATCAGCTGCGGCGGGATCGTGGCCCCTTCGCCGCCAACCAGTTGCGCCAGCCGCCAAGCGCTGTCTTCCCGGTCCACCTGCCGCTTCACCGCGTCCCGATCCGCCACCCCATAGGTCAGGCAAAAGCTATCAAGGAAATCCTCGTCCGCCGGTGCAAGCTCTGGAAGCGGAAGCATTTCTTCCGTCGGAAGCAGGCCCTTGACCGAATAGGTCATCGGTGCCGCACGATGCGCACCGATGGTCTCGGTGAACAAAACCCCACGGCCCGAGGCAATGTGCCAGCCCTGCGCCAGATAGAGAAGGCGCTGAAGATCAAAGAACCCAAACCCTTCCCATGCATGATGGAAATGATGCGAAAGATAGATCGCAATGTCCTGAGCCCGGCTTGTCATGTCTTTGTCCTCCGATCCGTTCCGCCGCCTATCCCGGACTTGCGGAACTGTTCTTCTCTGTCTGTCACCTTGGCGCCCCGGACCACCCGCCCCCCGGCGGAAAAAGCATCAAGATGTCGTCCCCACCCCCAAAGGGGTAGGCTTCAAGTCTTTGTATTTTTTATGAATTCTCTGCCGTGTCGGACCTTCGCCCCACCCGATGACCCCGGTCCAAGCACCAAGGGTCGTCAGGCGATTGGGATCAGGCGTAATAGCGCGGTTGGGTCGTCGCCGAACCGTTCATCCGCTGCACTTCCAACACGACTTCCAGCCGGTTGCGCGCGTTGAACTTCTGCATGATCTGGGTCATGTAGTGCTTCACCGTCTTATCCGACAGGTTCAGCTTGTTCGCGATTTCCTTGTTCGACGCACCGTTCAGCAGTTCACGAACCACCTGATCCTCGCGCGAGTTCAGCGCGACAGAAGCACGCTCCTGCTTGCGCTGCTCGGCCATCCGCATCTCGCGGATCACCTTCGACGCCATCGAGGACGAGATGAATTCCTTGCCTGCCGCAACCTCATCGATCGCGTAGAACAAATCCCCGCCCGAGCTGCCCTTCAGGACAAACCCATTGGCTCCAGCCGCCATGACCTGCAAGCAGGCATCCGGGCTTGCGCTGGCGGTGAAGACCAGGATCTTCACTTCCGGCTTTTCGGCACGGATCTGGCGGATCGTTTCGACCATGTCGCCCGGCAGGTTCAGGTCAGCGACCAGCACGTCGCATTCCCCTTCCCGAACGAGGCGGAGAGCAGCTTCCGCCGTCGAACCGGTATTCACGACCCGGTATTGCGCGTGCGAGCGCAGGATATCCACCAAACCGGCAAGAACGATCGGATGGTCGTCGATAAGAACAAGATTCAGCATGTCAGTCCCACTTGCAGAGTCGGACCGGTTGTCCCGGTCGCTTCCCAATGCCCCCACAGTTAACTTACCTTAATTTGACCCTAGGTCTAAACGAAAGTTTATATCTTGTCGGCTTTCGGACATAGTTTCGCCACGATTTCCCCCGTAGGCACCTGATAATTCACGTGTTTGGGCCGATTTCGTTTCCAGGTTGCAAACAACGAAAGTTTTCGCGGCCTGTAAGTTGGCCAAAAATAGGGCGTAACTTGGGCGCGATCACCGATGGCATTCTCCTCTAGGTTGATTGCCCAATGGGGTCCGTAACCTTCGGTTATGCACGCTACGTAAACTGATTCGTAGGCTGCAGCCGGAAGGCAGCCAAAGGTCGAAATGCTCTTTTGCAGGAAGCTGCGGCCTCAGGCGGAAACCTGCCCGAATTGGCGGCTTAAACGAAAGGTGGATAGCGGAAACCTGCGCTAGCCCACTCCACGCTGCGTGAATGGTGCTGCACTAGGCCGGATTCCCACCGTGTCATCCGACCTTGGTCTGGCCCCTTATTGGACAACAGACGAACGCAACATTGGACCCCCGCCGTTTGTTGGTTTGTTGTCTTCTTGCGAATGTAACTCATTCCGGTTCGCAGGGCGCTTCCGGCATTGGCGCAATTCATAATGGAGGCGTATGCCATGGTTACGGTCAACATGAACGACCTTGAGTTCATCCTTCAGCAGATCAAGATTGCTGAGGCGGATGCGCGGGGCGAGCAGATCCTTGGGACGTATTTGCCCACGACGGAGCTTCCATGGGGTTTGCGGCGTGTTGATGGGAGCAACAACAACCTGAACGTGGATCAGGGGACTTATGGGGCTGCGGCGCAGGAGTTTCCGCGTGCGACGACGCCGACCTGGGTGAAGGAGGGCGATGATGGGATGGCCTTTGGCCCGCCGATGATCGACCCTGCGACCGGCCAGCTGATCGACTCCGGTGTTCTGGGCATTCCTCTTGGCTACACGCCGCAGACCTATCTGTCGAACAATGACTATGCGCAGCGCTTCCCGAACGATCCGACGCTGGGGTCGCGTGCGATCCAGGCGGGTGATGTTGTGGATGCCGATCCGCGGATCATCTCGAACCTGATCAACGACCAGACGATGAACAACCCGGCGGTGCTGATCGCGGCCTTCCAGGTGGCGGGCAGTGACGATCCCTATGCTGCAGCCAAGGCCATTCAGGACCAGTTCGAAGCCTATAAGGCGGCTGTTGCGAGCGGAAATACGACCGGTGCGGATACGCTGAAGGGGGAGATCCTGACCGCGCTGGATGCGGCTGGTCTGACCTATGAGGCCAGCACCTCGGGCGATTTGGCGAAGCTGACGGTTGTCGTGCCGAACGTGGCGCCGGATGAGGGGCTGTCGGCCCCCTTCAACTCGTGGATGACGATCTTTGGCCAGTTCTTCGACCACGGCCTTGATCTGGTTGAGAAGGGCGGCTTCGGGACGGTCTATATCCCGCTGCAGCCCGATGATCCGCTCTATGTCCCCGGCTCGAACACCAACTTCATGGTGGTGACCCGCTCCACGCTGACCGAGAATGGCGAGCCGGTGAACAAGGTCACCCCCTTTGTCGATCAGAACCAGACCTATACCTCGCATCCGTCGCATCAGGTGTTCCTGCGGGAATATGTGCTGGTCGATGGCAAGCCGGTTCCGACGGGCAATCTGCTGAACGGCAACGAGGCATCGGGTGGCGGGATGGCCACCTGGGGCGATGTGAAGGCGCAGGCGCTGAACATCCTTGGCATCGAGTTGAACGATCTGAACGTTCATTCCGTGCCGCTGCTGGCGACGGATCCCTATGGCAACTTCATTCCGGGTGCGAACGGCTTTCCGCAGATCGTGAAGGTGGTGGGCAGTGAGCAGGTGCTGATGGAGGGCAGCATTGCCGCCCCGGTCAACACGATCGGCGCCGTCTCGGCGGGCGTGGCCTTCCTTGACGACATCGCCCATAACGCGACCCCGGGCTTCGCTGGCCTGACCCAGAAACTGCCGGACGCCGATACCGACGTCAGCGTGGCGACGGAGCTTCAGCCTGCTGGCACCTATGACAATGAACTTCTGGACCGTCACTACATTGCCGGCGATGGCCGCGCGAATGAGAACATCGCCCTGACCGCGGTGCACCATGTGTTCCACTCGGAACACAACCGTCAGGTCGAGTCGATGCAGACCATCCTGCTGAACAATGCGAAGGCGATCCTCACGGGCGGCGGCGATATCCTTGCCGCGACGGACTTCCTGAACGAATGGCTGGCTGTCCCGTTTGATGTGGCGGGTGATCTGGCGGCGGCGACGATCGACTCGCTGGCCTGGAATGGCGCGCGTCTGTTCCAGTCGGCGAAGTTCGTGACCGAGATGCAGTATCAGCACCTTGTCTTTGAAGAGTTCGCCCGCAAGGTGCAGCCCTTCGTGAACGTCTTCGTGAACTATGACGGCGTGTTGGACCCGGCGATCCTGGGCGAGTTCGCCCATACCGTCTATCGCTTTGGCCATTCGATGCTGAACGAGGGCGTGGATCGCTATGACGCGGACTATAATGCCGATCACATCGACCTGATCTCGGCCTTCCTGAACCCGGTGGAATTTGCCGAAAGCGGGATCGATGCCGAAGAGGCGGCGGGTGCCTTGGCGCGTGGTATGACACGCCAGCGTGGCAACGAGATCGACGAGTTCGTGACCGAAGCGCTGCGCAACAACCTTGTGGGCCTGCCGCTGGACCTTGCGGCGATCAACATCGCCCGTGGCCGGGAAACCGGCGTGCCCTCCTTGAACGAGGCGCGGGCGCAGTTCTTTGCCGGCTCGGGCGACAGCCAGATCAAGCCCTATGAGAGCTGGTTCGACTTCGCGCTGAACCTGAAGAACCCGGTCTCGATCATCAACTTCATCGCGGCCTATGGCACCCATTCGACCATCGTCAATGCACCGACTGTGGAAGCGAAGCGGGATGCGGCCACGCTTCTGGTTCTGGGCGGCGACGGTGCACCCGCCGACCGTCTGGACTTCCTGAATGCGACCGGCGCTTATGCCGCGAGCGTGGAAGACAGCACGCTGGGCGGTCTGAACCTTGTCGACTTCTGGGTCGGCGGTCTGGCCGAGAAGAAGATGATCTTCGGCGGCATGCTGGGATCGACCTTCAACTTCGTCTTCGAAGTGCAGCTTGAAGCGCTGCAGGATGCGGACCGGTTCTACTATCTGAACCGTCTGGCCAACCTGAACCTGACGGCGCAGCTGGAGAACAACAAGTTCTCTGACATGATCCACCGCAACACGGATGCGACGCACCTGCCGGGCGATGTCTTCTCGACCCCCGACTTCTATATCGAGGCAGATATCTCCAAGCAGTTCAATGCGGGCCTTGGCGTCGACGGACGGGGCGATCCGACGGAGGGGGGCGATCCCATCCTGCAGGCGATCCAGCCCAAGGTCATCCGTCGCGACACCGACGGTGACGGCATCAGCGACTATGTCCGCTTCACCGGGGCCGAGCATGTGGTCATGGGTGGCACGGATGGCAATGACATCCTGATCGGCGGCAAGGGCGACGACACCTTCTGGGGCGATGCCGGCAATGACCGTCTGGAAGGCGGTGAAGGCAACGACTTCTTCTTTGGCGGTGCGGGCAACGACATCATCACCGACGAGTTCGGCGATGACGAGGTCCGTTCGGGCGCAGGGGATGACGTGGTCAATGCCGGTCAGGGCTTCAACCTGATCATCACCGACACGGGCAGCGACTTTGTCTGGGGTGGCCCGGACAACGACGAGATGCTGCTGGGTCAGGACAATGACTTTGGCCGCGGCAGCGTCGGTGGCGGCATGATCATGGGGGGCGAAGGCAATGACTGGCTTGAGGCCGGTGGCGCCAACAACCTTCTTCTGGGCGACAACGGTGACCTCGTCCAGGGTCTGCCGATCAAGCGTAGCGTCGACAGCACGATCGTGGGCCATGACGTTCTGATCGGCGGCAACGGCAATGATGACTTCGACGCCGAAACCGGCGACGACATCATGGTGAGCGGCGCTGGCACGAACAAGTTCTTCGGCCAGCTGGGCTTTGACTGGGCCAGCCATGCCAACACGCCCGATGGTGTGCATGCGGATATGCTGAACCGGCTCTTTGCCCCGCCGGCGGTGGCGGCTTCGCCTGCAACCGTGCTGGACCGCTACTCGCAGACCGAAGCGCTGTCCGGGTCGAAGCAGGCCGATATCCTGCGCGGCGATGACGATACCGCCTTCGCGGTCGATCATGCGCTGCTGGATCAGAATGTGGGCCTGATCCAGGGTCTGGATGCCTTCCTGTCGGGTGTGAACGAAGATGGTGAGATCCGCTTCAGTGCGGGCAACATCATCCTTGGCGGCGGTGGTGGCGACATCATCGAAGGCCGTGGCGGCGATGACCTGATCGACGGCGACCTCTTCCTGAATGTGATGATCAAGGTGACGCCTGCGAACGGTGAGCCTGCCTATCTTGTCAAGGGCATGGGCGACATCCAGGAGAAGCTCTTCACCGGCGAGATCACGCCGCGCGAACTGAGCATCGTCCGCGAGATCATCGACGGCAGTGCGGCGGGTGATGTCGACGTGGCCGAATATTCCGGCAATCTCGCCGATTACACGATCGAAGGCTACAACGCCCTGACCGGGGTGGCGACCGACACCGATGGCGATGGCTGGATCTCGGTCACCGACACGCGGGCCGCTGCCACGGATGGCGTGGACCGGCTGAAGAACATCGAGCGCCTTCTCTTTGCCGATGGCACGATCAAGATCGCCGACCATGAGAACGCCATCGCCGAAGGCCGTGTCACGGTTCAGGCCAATGGCGTGGCGGCGGCCAACGGCCAGCCCGTTGGGGTGGCCGGTCAGGTTCTGATGGCCTCCATGGCCGCGGTCATCGACCGTGACAACATCACCGCTGACAATGAAACGGGGGCGATCCGCGAAGAAGACGTCGAATACACCTGGCAGGTCGAAACGGCACCGGGAAGCGGTGTCTTCACCGATATCCTGGGGATCGTCGCGGATAACTTCACACCCGTGACCGGGGCAACCTACACCGTCTCGGCCGCCGAAGAAGGCCTTGCCATCCGCGCCGTCGCTCGCTTCAAAGACGCAGATGGCGCCATCGAAACCGTCTATTCCAATGCGGATGAAGGCGGGAACCCGGTGAACCGGATCAACGGAACCGCCGGGGCCGATGTCATCAACGGCTTGGCCATCGACGACATCATCAACGGGTTGGGCGGGGCCGACCTCATCAATGCCTTGGCAGGCAATGACACCGTCTTTGGCGGTGGCGGGGCCGACACCATCAACGGCGGCATAGGCGCGGATGTCCTGAACGGTGACGGTGGCGCGGACCTCATCAATGGTGGTGACGGTGCGGACACCATCAACGGGGGTGGCGGGGCCGATGTCATCAACGGTGACGCTGGCGCGGATGTGATCGCTGGTGGCGCCGGTGCGGATGTGATCAATGGCGGTGACGGAAACGATACCGTCACCTGGTCCGTCGGCAATGGTCGCGACATCATCGATGGAGGCGCGAACGAGGCAGCGGGCGATACCGTCGTCATCAACGGAAACGCCACGGCAGAAACCTTCCGGGTCTACACCGCCGAGGCCTTTCTTGCCCTTGGCGGCACGCGCAGCGTCGCGCCCGGAACCGAGATCGTCATCACGCGCAATGGCACAGGCAACGGTGCCGTCATCGCAGAACTGACCGGGATCGAAGAGATCGTCATCAATACCGGGGCCGGAAACGACACCGTCATCCCGATCGGAGACTTCAACCCGACAAGCCTCAGCTTCAACACCATCACCATCGATGGCTCGGCAGGCAATGACACGGTCGATATCTCCGACCTCGCCTCCGCACACCGCATCCTCTTCCGCACAGGTGGTGGCGAAGATGTCGTCGTCGGAACCCTCCGCTCCCAAGACGTCATCGAAGTCCCAGAAGGCGCAAACCCCGCAACCTACGTCGCAACCGCAAACGGAAACGGTACCGTCACAATGTCAAACGGAACGCATTCCGTGACATTCACAGGGGACATCTCAGCGCTTCCGCTTCTGGTACCCTCGGGCAGCACCGGTGGTGGCGAAACGCCTGCGCCTTTGCTGACGGCGAATGATGCTGCGGGGCTTTTGGATCTTGTGCGTGGCATCAACCCGGATGGGAATGACGATGCGGCCAATGCATTGGGTGTTCGCACTTTGACGGGTGAGGGCAACAACTTTGCCGACCCGACGCTGGGCGCGCATGGGGAACCCTTTATTCGCATCACGCCGAACCGGTCGGGCACGCGTGAGGAAGGCGGGGTCAACAACGCGGTCAACCCGATCTTTGACGGGCTGGATGCGCGCACCATCTCGGACATCATCGGCACGCAGGAAGAGGGGCTTGCCCCAAGCGCGCAGGCCAACATCTTCTTCATGGCCTTTGCGCAATACTTCGACCATGGGCTGAGCTTCATCCCGAAGGGGGGGGCAGGCACCATTCAGATCGGTGATGTCGGCATGGGCGCCCGCGCCCAGAACCCGGCCGACCTGACCCGCGCCTCGGTGGTGGGCTTTGATGAGGATGGCGCGGCACAGCACCTGAACATCACCTCGCCCTTCGTGGATCAGAACCAGGTCTATGGCTCCACCAGCATGATCGGCCAGTTGCTGCGCGAAGGCGACGGGATGGGCGGTCTGGGGGCACGCGTGATCCTTGGGGCGGAGGATCCTTCGGCCCCGGGCTACAAGCTGCTGCCCACGCTGCGCGAGGTGCTGGAGCATCACATCGAGAATGGAACGGTCTTCCAGGGCAGCGATCTGCCCAATGGTGGCCAGACCCTGCTTGAGTTCTATCCGACGCTGAAGAATGAGGATGGCACCTATAACACTGACGTCGTGAAGGCGCTGACCGCGAACTTCATGGGCGAAGGCCAGCCTTTGATCCTTGATGCCAACCCCTTCATCAACCTGCTCGACCATGTCGTGGCCGGTGACGGGCGGGTGAACGAGAACATCACGCTGACTTCGATGCACACGATCTTTGCGCGCAACCACAACTATCATGTGGAGCAGCTTGAAGGTCTTTATGCCTCGAATGGCACGGTACTGACGGCGGAGGAACTTTTCCAAGCCGCCAAGATCGTGAACGAGGCCGAGTATCAGCGTGTGGTCTTCACCGAGTTTGCCGAGAAGCTGCTTGGCGGCGAGGGAATCCGTGGCGAAGGCGATCATGGCTTCACCGAATGGAACCCGGATACGAATGCGGCGATCAGCCAGGAATTCGCCTCTGCGGTTTACCGGTTTGGTCACACCATGATCGGTCAGACCATCTCGGTCAGCAATGCAGATGGGACGGTGTCGCAGGTGTCGCTCTTTGATGCCTTCCTCAACCCGACCAATGCCGAAGGGGCCTTCACGCAAAGCCTTCAGACGCTGGCGCAATACGGCTATGTCCCGCAGCCCGGCTATCTGCAAATCGGCGCGGCCTCGGTTCTTGAAGGCATCGCGGGTCAGGCGGCCGAAGAGGTGGACGTGAACATCGTGGACGGTGTCCGCAATGATCTGGTCCGGGTCAGCGCCGACCTTTTCGCCTTCAACGTGGCCCGTGGCCGCGATGTGGGGCTTGGCACGCTGAACCAGGTGAAGGCGGCGCTTCTGGACTCGGAGAGCCCCTATATCCAAGAGGCGCTCAGCTTCGTGGATGCGGGTCTTCTGCAACCCTACACGAGCTGGGAAGACTTCGGCGCGCGCAACAACCTGTCGGAGGCGGTGCTGACCCAGTTCCGTCAGGCCTATCCTGACCTTGTCTTGGAGGATCAGGCGGCTGCGGATGCCTTCTCGGCACTGAACCCCGAGATCGCCTTGGTCGACAATGGCGATGGCAGCTTCACCGTGAAGGGCATCGACCGGGTCGATCTCTGGGTCGGTGGTCTGGCCGAGGCCAAGGTGAACGGCGGGATCGTGGGCTCCACCTTCTGGGTGGTGATCCATGAACAGCTTGACCGTCTGCAGGAAGGTGATCGCTTCTACTACATCGACCGACTGGAGAACTTCGACCTCTACCAGAACTTCGTCGAGGGCCAGAGCTTCGCCGATATCGTGATGCGCAACACCGGCCTGACTGGGCTGGATGAGCGGATCTTCGAAGTGTCGGATGAAGACAATGGTGCAGGCGCCGGGACCGGCGGTGACGACACCGGTGTCGATGCTGGAAACGGCGATGCGCAAGCGCCTGGTTCCGAGACCGGGGATGCCGCCGAGAACGGGGCAGAAACCGTCTCGCCCGATGACGGAGCGAGCGGGTCCGAGGGCGAAGCGTCGGGCGGCCATGATGATGTCGCCGATGACGAGGCCGAGGATGCCGATGACGACGCTCCGGGCGCGGGTTCGGGCAGCGGCACGGGGTCGGGCACTGGCACGGGCACTGGGACGGGCGGCGGTGTGCCGGTTGTTGACGGTGTGGTGCTGATGCCGGGGTCTGCGGCGGGTGTCATGGTCGGCGATGCCGGTGATGACGTGATCGTCGGTGGCGAAGAGGGCGATGCCCTCCTTGGCAAGGGCGGGTCGGATATCATCCTTGGCAATGGCGGCAATGATGTTGCGGTCGGCGGCAGCGGTGGTGACGTGATCGAAGGCGGCGCGGGTCGTGACGTTCTTCTGGGCGGCGAAGGGGATGATGTCTTCCTCGCGGCGTCTGATGACGGGGCGGACATGCTCTTCGGCGGCGAAGGCAGCGATACGCTTGACCTCTCGGCCCTGACCGAGGATGCGGTGATCGATCTGGGGGCCTATACGGCGATCGGGACGGCGCGCATCGGCGGTGTGACCGATCACCTTGTGGGGATCGAGAATGCCACCGGCGGGATGGGCAATGATGTGATCAAGGCGTCCTTGTCGATCAACGTGCTGACGGGCGGGGATGGCGATGATGTCTTCGTCTTCGTCTCGGCCGGCACGGCGGATGGCGACGTGATCACGGACTTCCGTCCGGGCGACAAGATCGACCTGTCGGGGATCGACGCGATGGTGGGCATGAATGGCAACCAGGCCTTCGAGCTGGCCGGTCAGGGCACGACGGCGGCGGGCAGCCTGGTGATCCGGGAGGTTGCGACCGAGAACGGGGTGGACACGATCATCGACGGGTTCACCGACGGTGACGCGGATGCCGACTTCTCGATCACGCTGCGCGGGGCGCATACCCTCGACAGCTCGTCCTTCAACTTCTGATGACACTGACCCCCGGCTGGGAAGCTAGCCGGGGGTGTTTTCGGTCTACGTGGCAGGTTCAGACCTTGGTCTAACGGATTGCCGGACCCTGTTCCGTGACGGAATCAGGTCGGATTTTCTAGCTTCAGATCATCGGGACAGTCCGGCTTCTACGGAATCACCTGTTCCTTTTGGGCAAGATGCCCGGATTGAAGTGTTTGAGAGGCAGTTATGGCGCATCCGATGTCGAGTGCAGATCCTTTGGCTTTGCGGAAGGCGCGTTCGTTGTTGAACGCGGACTTGGCGCGGTATGGTTGGGCGTTGTTTGGGATTTCTGGTTTGATCAGCGTTTTGGCGCTGACGGGTTCGTTTTACATGTTGCAGGTATATGACCGGGCGTTGACGTCTGGCTCGGTACAGACGCTGGCGTTTTTGTCGATTTTGGCTTTGGCCTTGTACATGGTTCAGGGCGGTTTTGACACGATCCGGAGCCAGGTTTTGGTGCGGATTGGGGCGCGTCTGGACCAGCGTCTTGCGCCTTTGTCGCACAAGGTTGCGATTGACATGCCGCGCTATGGGTTTTCGACGACGGAGGCGCTGGAGCGGGGCCGGACGGTGGACACGCTGCGGAACTTTTTGGGCTCGCAGGCGCCTGCTGCGATTTTTGATCTGCCCTTTGTGCCTGTGTTTTTGGTGTTTGTGTATCTGCTGCACCCTGTTCTGGGGGCAGTGACGCTGGGTGGCGCGGTTGTGCTGGCGCTTTTGACGATGCTGGCAGAGTTCAAGTCGCGGGATTTGGCCAAATCGGCGCAGCGTGCGCTGGTGGTGCGCAATACGATCTCGGAATCCAACACGCGCAACTCGGAAAGCCTGATCGCGATGGGGGCGACGGGGCGTGCGGTGGAACGCTTTGCGGCGGCCAACCGTCAGCATCTGGACCTTCAGACGCGGGCCTCGGACATCACCGGGACGATGGGGGCGATGTCGCGAGTGCTGCGGATGCTCTTGCAATCGGGGCTCTTGGGTCTTGGGGCGTTCTTCACGATCCAGGGCGAGCTGTCGGCGGGGGCGATCATCGCGGTGTCGGTGGCCTCGGGTCGGGCGCTGGCGCCGATCGATCAGGTGATTGCGAACTGGAAGGGGATTGTGTCGGCGCGGCACGCTTGGACGCAACTGCGCGACACGTTGGTGGCGCTGTCGGCGGAGAAGACGCCGGTGATGCTGCCCTCGCCGACGCAATCCTTGCGGGTTGAGAACCTGACGGTGGCCTCGCCTGCGAATGGCCGGGTGCTGTTGTCGGAGGTGAGCTTTGAATTGCAGGCGGGTCAGGCGCTGGCGATCGTGGGCCCGTCGGGCGGGGGCAAGTCGACGCTGTTGCGGGCGCTTGCGGGTGTCTGGCCGGTGCTGCGCGGGTCGATCCGCTATGATGACGTGGACCTTGCGCAATGGGACCCGTCGCGGATGGGCGAGATCATCGGCTTTTTGCCGCAGGAAGTGGGTCTCTTCAACGGGACGGTGCGCGAGAACATCAGCCGCTTTGACACGAACAAGGACACGGATGCGGTCTACAAGGCGGCGGTGGCGGCGAATGTGCACAAGATGATCGCGGGCCTGCCCGAGGGCTATGACACCGAGGTGGGGGCGCTGGGGACCGCGCTTTCCGCCGGGCAGCGCCAGCGGATCGGACTTGCGCGCGCGCTTTATCAGGACCCGTTCGTGGTGCTGCTGGATGAACCCAATGCCTCGCTTGATGCGGTGGGGGAGCGGGCGCTGAACGATACGATCAAGGCGATCCGGGCGCGTGGCGGCATCGCGGTGATCGTGGCGCATCGTCCGAGCGTGCTGGCGGCGGTGGATATGGTGGCGGCGGTGCATGCCGGTCGTCTGGCGGCCTTTGGCACGAAGGAAGAGGTTTTGGGCAACCGCGACGGCAAGGTGGTGGCGCCCACCACGGTGGCGGGCAGCGATCAGATCAACCTCGGCCCGGCCGAGCGCGAGTTGCAGGCTGCGGCGAATGCGAACTGAGGCGGCAGGCTGAGGTGGGGCCGCGGCCCCGAGTGACGGATGGGGCGCAACACGCCCAGCCAGAACAGACAGCAGGAACGGACAAAGGAAGGAGGCGGAGATGGAAATCAAGACCAAGCACCGCAAATCGGCCGAGGCGAACAAGCCGAAGGGGCGCGCCCTCTTCACCTTGGCCGAACGGAAGGAAGCCCCCTTTGCGGCGATGTTCGCGGCGCTGACCTTGACGCTTGCGGCCTATGTGAAGACGGCCTTTGGCGGCACCGCCCAGCCCAGCGACCCGACCGACCAGCCCGTCGACCGTCAGGCTGCCGAACAGGTGTCGGCCCCACGCCATCCGGGGATGGAGGAGGCTGCGCCGCCGGTGGAATTTGCGGAGCTGGACGAGGGTCAGCCGCTGATCACCGGCTCGCTGCCCGGTGAGGATGGCGATATGGGCCGCATCGGCCGCGGGCCCGGACAGCTGGATCTGTCGCGCTTCTTCCCCGATGCCGACCCGACGATGGACATGCCCGACCTCTATCTGGCCGACCGGCCCGAGATCGCCACGGCGGCGCTGCCCTCGATGTTTGGCACCAGCGGCAGCCTGCCGCTGATCCCCGGTGCCCCCGGCGGTGGTGCGGGGGGCGGCACGGGGGGCAGCACGGGGGGCGGCGCGCCCGGCAATACCGCTGGCACGGGCACGGGCGGCAATGGCCCTGGCGGGAATGGCCCCGGCGGGAATGGCACGGGCACGGGCGAGGACGATGCCACGGGCATCGTGGGCATCAGCTTCCAGGACCTCTTTGCCCAGCTGGCCTCTGTGGTGCGGCCCTTCCATGCCACCACGGTGCGCGACATCTCGAACCTCGCCATCGGCGATTGGGTCAGCCAGCACGAGCTTTACAAGCTGCGCGGCGGCGAGACGCGGCCCGATCTCGACACCGCCTATCTGGCCCGCGAAGAGCGCACCTATGACCTCGTCTCCAACCCGGAGTCGAAGGCCGCCTTCATCGAGGAATACTTCCCCAGCCTCGATACCCCGGGCAACAGCACGATGCCCGAGGCAAGCCTTGCCGAAGGCCCGGTGACCACCGCCTTCCTGACCGCCAATGGCATGGCAGGCGACATGAGCAATGACACGGGCCTCCAGCCCGACCCGCTTTTGGCGACCGATAGCGTGACGGGCCTCTTGTGATGGCGGCCCATCTGTCAGGCCCCGCGCGGGCCTGACGGACCCCGAACCCTCCTCCTCCCCCCCCTCCTCGGGGACCTGCCTGCAGGCCCCCGCCAAGCACCGAGTGACGAAGATGATGTCGATGGCCTCCAACCTGCCCTATCCGCCCGATCCGACCGCCGCCTTCTCGTTGCGCGGCCGCCTGATCGCCGCTGCAACGCTGACCGCCTTCCTCGTCGGGGGCATCGGCTTCTGGGCCGCGACCGCGCGTCTGGATGCCGCCGTGATCGGCTCGGGCTCCGTCCTTGTGAAGAGCGATGTCCAAAGCGTGCAGCATGTCGATGGCGGCACGCTGAACCAGATCCTCGTCGCCGCCGGGGACGAGGTCACGGCAGGCCAGCCCGTCCTCATCCTCGACACCTTCGAGCTGGAAACCCGCATCGGCATGCTCTCATCCCAATTGATGGAGGCCGAGGCCCGCGCCGCCCGCCTTGCCGCCGAACGCGACGGCAGCGAGATGGTGCTGCCCACGAGCTTTGACGCCGCCAATCCCGAGGCCGTCCGCATCCTTGAGGGCGAGCGCCGCCTGATGGAGGAAAACCGCCTCAACCGCGAGGTCCAGCTGACCGCCCTTGATCTGCAGGCCGATCAACTGCGCTTTGACACCGAAGGCCAGACCGCGCGCCGCCAATCGGTGGCCGAGGAACTGGCCCTTGTCGAGGCAACCTATGCCCGCTTCGACAAGCTGCAAAAGGCAGGCTCCGTCGAAAAAAGCCGCCTCGACGAGATCCTGCGCGACCTCACCCGCATGCGCGGCGAAATGGGCGAGATCAACGCCAACCTCGCCCGCAACGAAACCCGCCAGACCGAGATCACCCTCGAACGCGACCGCCTCATGGCCACCGCAAAGGCCGATGCCCATCGCGAGTTGCGCAGCCTCGAACCCCAGATCACCGACCTGCGCCAGCAACTGACCGCCGCCCGCGAGAAAAAGGACCGCGCCGTCCTGCGCGCCCCCGCCACAGGCACCGTCAATGAGGTCAATGTCTCAACCCTCGGCGAGGTCATCCCGCCCGGCAAGACACTCGTCACCGTCGTGCCCAGCGAAACCGACCTCATCATCGAATTCCGCATCTCAACCACAGATATCGACGCCATCGAACCCGGCCAAAAAGCACGCCTGCGCTTCCCAACCTTCAACCAGCGCATCACGCCCGAAATCGACGGCATCGTCGAAACCATCGCCGCCGCAGCCGTCATCGACCCCCAAACAGGCCTCAACTATTACAAAGCACGCGCCAAAGCGACCGGAAACCTCGATGACCTCGGTTCCAGAGGCCTCGTCCCAGGAATGCCCGTCGAAGTCTATATCCCAACTCAAGAACGCGTCGTCCTCTCATACCTCATGCAACCCGTCCTCGACCAAATGAACCGCGCTATGCGCGAGGAAT